>NZ_JANXCG010000045.1 GCF_025060375.1 Meiothermus sp.
GGCAAGAGCACCCTGCTGCGCCTTATGGCGGGGCTGGTCTGGCCCCAGGGGGGAGAAGTGTGGCTGGAGGGCCGGCGGCTTGCGGAGTACCGGAGCTGGGAGAGGGGCCAGCGGATTGCCTTTCTTCCCCAAACGGGCCCCTACCCCGAGGACCTCACGGTGGAGGAGGTGGTCTACCTGGGCCGAACCCCGCACCTGGGCCTTCTGGGGCGGCCCGGCCCGGCCGATGCCGAGGCGGTGGCCTGGGCGATGGAGCGGACCGGCGTGGTTGGGCTTCGGCACCGGCTGCTCCCCACCCTTTCGGGGGGTGAGCGGCAGCGGGTCCTGCTGGCTCGAGCCCTGGCCACCCGCCCCCACTTCCTGCTCCTGGACGAGCCCACCAACCACCTTGACCTGCACCACCAGGCGGAGTTTTTGGACCTCCTGGCAGGCTTGCGGGAGGCTGGGGTGGGTGTTCTGACCGTGCTGCACGACCCCAACCTAGCTCAGCGGGCCGACCGGGTGGCCTTTATGGCCGAAGGGCGCCTGCTGGCCCTGGGGTCTCCCGCCGAGGTGCTGAGCCAGGAACTGTTGCAGGGGGTGTACGGGGCGCATGTGCGGGTCCGAAGCGTAGAGGGGCGGCCGGTGGTGCTCATAGGATAGGAGGGTAGATGCAGGCCAGCCTGAAGGTGACCCCTAGCCTGCTGGTGCTGGACCTGGGCGAGGTGCGGCGGCTGGTGACGCAGGACGGCCCCCGGCTGGCCCGCTACGTGGCGGTGGTGCGGGCGGCGCGGCCTGGCTGCGTGCGGGGGGGGCGCAGGGCGGGCCATGCCCACCTGATGCGAGCCGGACTGCCTCCCGGCGAAACCCTCCTCTACACCCTGCCTGAAGACCCCCTCAACTTTGAGCAGGAGGGGAGCACCCTGCGCCTTCCGGGGCTGCGGGTTTACCTGGCGGGCCCGCCGGAGTTTGTGGAAACCCCCCTCTACGCCTGGGTGGAGCCGTGAAGGAGGTGTGGTTGGTACGCCACGGGCAAACCCTTTGGAACGCCCAGGGGCGGCTCACTGGCTGGGCGGATGTCCCGCTCTCGCCTTTGGGGAGGGAGCAGGCCCGGCGGCTTGGGGTGTGGCTGCAGCGGGAGCGCTTTGACCGGGTGGTGGCCTCCGACCTACAGCGGGCGGTGGAGACCGCCCATCTGGCCTACGCTGAGCCGGAGGAGAGGCTTTGGGCCTTGCGAGAGATAGATTTTGGAGAGCTGGACGGCCTCCTTTGGGCCGAGCTGCCCGAGGAGCACAGGCAGGCCCTGCTGCGGTTTGACGGCTTTCAGGCCCCTGGAGGGGAGTCGGTAGAGGGGTTCCGCTCCCGGGTCCATGCGGCCCTCTCAGCCCTGCCCGAGGGGCGGCTGTTGGTCTTCACCCATGGGGGAGTGCTGCGCCTGGTGCTGCGCGAGCTGGGGCAGGAAGCTTTTTTGCCGCCCTGTTCGGTGGTGGGAGTAGATTGGGAAGCCCAGAGGCTGCTCTTTGTGAGGGAGGGCTAGTGTTGGTGCTGGTCACCGGTGGGGCGCGGGCGGGCAAGAGTCGGTTTGCCCAGGCCTTGGCCCAGCGGCTGGGGGGGGATGGGGTAAGCTTTCTGGCCACTGCGGAGCCCCTAGATGAGGAGATGCGGGAGCGTATCCTGCAGCACCGGCGGGAGCGGCCCTCCGCATGGGAGACCCTGGAGGTGCCGCTCGAGGTTCCCCAGGCCCTCCGTCGGGCCGGCCACGGGGTGGTGCTGCTGGACTGCCTTACCCTTTGGGTCTCCAACCTCCTCCTGAGGGGCCGGGAGGTGCGGGAGGAGGTGGAGCGGCTGCTGGAGGCTGCGCGCGGTAGCGGGAAGACCTTGGTTGTGGTGAGCAACGAGGTGGGCATGGGCCTGGTGCCGGAGAATCCCCTGGGCCGCCGCTATCGCGATCTTCTAGGAGCGGCCAACCAACGCCTAGCCCAGGAGGCCCAAGAAGTCTACCTGGTGGTGGCTGGCCTTCCCCTTCGGCTGAAGTGAGGAACAGTATGGTTCGTGTGAAACCCGTATCGAGAGAGTGGCTGGAGCGGGCCAGAGCCCACCACGACCAGCTCACCAAACCCACGGGCTCGCTTGGCTTTCTGGAGGAGCTGGGGGTGCGGCTTGCGGCCATTGGGCAGACCCTGAGACCCAGGCTCGGGCCCGGGGCGGTGGTGGTCTGCGCAGCCGATCACGGCGTGGTGGCCGAGGGGGTTTCGGCCTACCCTGCGGAGGTGACCGCCCAGATGTTGTTGAACTTTGCCCGAGGTGGGGCGGCCATCAACCAGATTGCCCGGGCTTGCGGGGCGGTGGTGCGGGTGCTGGACGTGGGGGTGGCTTCCGCGGTGGAGGCTCCTGGAGTGGTCTGCCGGAAGGTGCGTCCAGGCAGCGGCAACATCGCCCGGGAGCCGGCCATGACCCCAGAGGAGGCCAGGGCTGCCCTCGAGGCGGGCATGGAAGCGGCCCGCGAGGCCGTCCGGGAGGGGGCTACCCTGCTGGCAGCGGGGGACATGGGCATCGGCAACACCACCGCGGCAGCGGCGCTGAGCGCGGCCCTGCTGGGGCTTCCTGCGGAGGCGGTGACCGGACGGGGTACGGGGGTGGACGAGGCGGGGTATGCGCGGAAGCTGGGGGCCGTCCGGGCTGCCCTGGCTCGAGCAGAGGCGCGGCTGGGAGGGTTTTCCCGGGCAGAGCCGCTGTCCATCTTGGCTGAGTTGGGCGGGCTGGAGATCGCAGCGGCCGCGGGGGTCTTCCTGGCCGGGGCCGAGGCTGGGCTGCCCCTGGTGACCGATGGGTTTCCGGTGACGGCAGGGGCCTTGGTGGCGGTTCGGATGGTGCCGGAGGTGCGCGACTACCTCTTTGCCGGGCACCGCTCCTTGGAACCAGGGCACGCCCATCAGCTCGAGGCCCTGGGGCTCAGGCCCATCCTCGAGCTGGACATGCGGCTGGGCGAGGGCACCGGGGCGGTGCTGAGCTTTCCCGTGCTTCGGGCTGCAGCGGAAGTGGTCTCGGGGATGGCCACCTTTGCTGAGGCCGGGGTTTCCGGAAGGGAGGGGTGAGGCATGGACCTGCGGGAAGGGGAGGACTACTACCTCGAGGGGGGGTTGCTGGTCTTCACCGGGAGCTACCACCGCAAACGGGGTTACTGCTGCGGTTCGGGCTGCCGCCACTGCCCCTACCCCAAGGCTGTGCAGGCCGAGGCCATGCGCTTGCGCCGAGAGGGGAGGCCCATCCGGAGCCGGGCAGAGTTTGAGGACCTCTTCGGACAGGTTTGAGATGCGCCCCTTCTGGCTAGCGGTTGGCTTTCTTACCACCTTTCCCACACCTCCCCTGGGCCAGGTGAGGCCCGAGGAGATGCGGGCGGCCACGGCCTTCTACCCAGCGGCGGGCTACCTGATCGGGGCGGCGCTGGCCCTGGCGGCCTGGCTGACCGCGGGGCTGCCCGAGGGGCTGCGGGGGGGGATTCTGCTGGCGGTCTGGCTGGCATCCACGGGGATGCTCCACCTGGACGGCCTGCTCGACACCGCCGATGCGCTTCTCGCCTCAAAGCCGCCCGCTGAGCGGCTGCGCCTGCTGGCCGATGTGCACGTGGGCAGCTTCGCCTTTGGGGTGGGGTTTGTGGTGCTTCTGCTCAAGTGGCAGGCGCTGGCCGCTGGTCCCTCTTTCGCCCTGTTGCTGGCCCTGCCAGCCATTGTGCGCTTTGCGGTGCTGTTGCCCATGAACCTCTTCCCCGCGGCCAAGGCGGATGGCCTGGGGGCGAGAAGCCGCGGAGGCTGGCCCTTTCTGGCGTTTTTGCTGGCCCTCCCGGCCCTGCTGGCCCTCCCTTGGGTTGCCCTTGCGGTGCTCCTGGGCCTGCTGCTCCTGGCCTACTGGGCGGCCAGACGCTTGGGGGGGGGCCTTACGGGCGATGTGTACGGTGCCCTTGTGGAGCTTGGGGAGCTGCTGGGGCTTTTGGTCTACCTGGTCTGAGGGGGGTCTTTGGGGGAAGCCCCGCCGGGCCCAGAGGGCAGGGAAGGGGCATGGGGTTGCAGTGCCCACAGGCTCGGCTTTGGCCTACAAAAAAGCCCCCCGCCTTGGGGGGCTTGGGTCAGTGGAGGCTCAGTCGGTGGCGGGACCTTTCCCTCTCAGCTCCACCTGCACTTCCTGGTTCCACTCCTTGCCGTAGATGGCCTTTATCAGGATGTAGCTGACGACGCCGGTGACCACCGGAACAACCAGCACCAGCACCCACAGCAGTTCGTTGGATAGCCCGAGGTCCACCTTGTAGCCGGCCAGGGTGCTCATGATGTAGAACATCAACACCCCGATGACGAAGCTGGTGCGGAAGGGGTGGCGGCTGGGGAGCTCGAGGTAGCGCTGCTTCTCCTTGGAGTAGTCCAGGAAGGGAATGGCCAGCGCTCCTAGGATGATGAGCGTGGGTACCAGGATGCCACCCCAGAATTGGGGTCCGAAGGTGGCCCCCAGGAACTCAAAGCGCCAGTTGGCCGGGATGATTTGGAGAATTCCGTATATCCAGAGGAAGTACCAGTCGGGTTTTACCGCTGGGGTGTTGGCGGTGGGGGGGCCGAAGGCCTCCACTGGGTGGGCTAGGAAGGCCCCGGCGATGAAGGTGGTGGCCCCAATGTAGACCAGGAACAGGATGCCCATCATGGCCGCCTGCTGCGGGAAGAGGGGTACCCCCACAATCTTGCCCGGCGCTACCTTCTCGGCGTAGCGGGGCTGGGTGTGCTTCTGCTTGATCATGATGACCAGGTGCAGGCTAATAAGCGCAATCAGGGTCAGGGGCAGCCAGAGCACGTGGATGGAGTAGAGCCGAGGAATGGTCTGGGTGTTGGTGGGGGAGAGCTCACCGGCGAAGAGGATGTCCGACAGGAGCTTGCCCACCCAGGGGGCTGCGGCCCCGATCTCGTAGCCGATCTTGGTGGCGGTGAGGGCGTAGTTGTCAAAAGGCAGCGCATAGCCGGTGAAGGCTGTCAGGATGGCCAGCACCAGCAAGAACACCCCCACGATCCAGTTCAGCTCCCGAGGGTTCTTGTAGGCTCCGGTCAGGTGGATGCGCAGCATGTGCAGGAAGGCCGCGGCGATCATGATGTGGGCGGCCCAGTGGTGTAGCGAACGGATCACCGCTCCAAAGGGCAGCGAGTCAATGTAGAGGATGGAGTAGTAGGCCGCAGGCACCTCCTGCCCGCCCGATAGAGGGCCGGAAACGGGGCGGATGGAGGGTTCGTAGTTCAGGGTCAGGAAAATCCCGGTGAGCACCAGGGTGATAAAGGAGAAGAGGGTGATCTCGCCCAAGAAGAACGAGTGGTGCACCGGGAAAGCCTTGCGGAAGGCCTTGGCGTAGAGCTTTCCGATGCTCAAGCGGTCGTCCAACCACCTATACATACTTCCTCCCTACACATCGGCACCCGGCCTGTCGGTGAACTCGCCGGCCACCACCACCCGGCCCCCTTCCACCTTGACCGGGAGCTGGGGTACTGGCTTGGGCACGGGGCCGCCCACCACTCTGGCCTGGTTGTAGATGTCGTACTCCCCGCCATGGCAGGGGCAGCGCCAGAGGCCATTCTGCCACTGGCTTACGGTACAGCCCAGGTGCTTGCAGATTGCGGAGTAAGCCAGCACCCCTTCGGGGGAGGCCAGCTTGCGGGTTTCCGGGCTCATCCTAGCGGGGTCGGCCAGAATGACCATGATGGTGTTGGTGATGAGGTCTTTTTTGACCACGTTCTGGGGGCTTCTGGGAAAGGCGAGGATGAAGGGAATGGGTTCCCTCTGAGCGGCCCGAAGGTCGTCCAGGGTGATTTCCTGGTTGGCCTTGGGGCCGGTAGCAAAGACCAAGACATCCCCCACGGCGACCGGTTCCTTGCTGGGCACCTCTTCTTTCCGGGGAATAAGGCTTGCGCCCACCCAGAGGGCGGAGAGGAGGGTGGCGCCGGCGCTCACCCCCAGGGCGGCCTGTAGAACAGCCCGCCGGGTGGCGTGGGCCTGGGGGTCTTCCTCGTGGTGGTGTGAATGTGCGGTGGCTTCGTGGTCTGCCATGGGTTCCTCCTACCAGGGGAAGTCGCCCTTTTCGTCTTCGGCAAGCACTTCCTCTTCTATGAAGAATTTCTTGTAGATTGCGATGAGAAGGGCCAGGATAAACATCATGGCCCCGAAGACCCCGGCCTGGAGGGTGGTGGCGTTGTAGTAGCCAATCTCGGGGTTGTTGGCGAAGATAAGGGTGCGCACAAAGAAGCCGGACAGCATCACCAGCAGGAGCGAAAGGACCACCCCCGCCACCATGGGCAGGCTGCTGGGCTCGGGCTCGTGTCTACCAGGACGCAGCTCGGAGCCCTCCAGCCAGTTGCTCAAAAGCCCGATAAAGCCGTAGACGAAGAGCACCAGGGCAAAGGCCATCAGCCCAATGTTGCCCACCGTGAGGTGGGGCACCGCCCCGGCCTCGTGCACTACCCGGAAGCGGTCGTTCAGGTAGGCCGTCAGGAAGAGGGCCGCCGAGAAGACCAGGGCGAAGTAGGGCACCACCGTGTCGTTTCGGTACATGCTTCCTCCCTAGCGGGCGGCTTTGAACTCGTCTGGGGTAACGCCCCCGAAGCTGTTGCCCCAGCTGTTCTTGATGTAGGTGGCCACCGCGGCCAGTTCCTCGTCGGAAAGTTGGGCGAAGCTGGGCATCCCCCCTTTACCCTTGAGCAGGATGTTGATGGTGTAGGCCTTGTCGGCCACGTGCTTGCTGCCGGCTAGGGCTGGGAAGACGCCAGGCAGGCCCTGGCCGGTGGCCTGGTGGCAGCCCGCGCAGTTGGCGGTGTAGACCTGCTCGCCCTTGGCCTTGAGGGCCGCGTCCACCGGGGCTGCGGCGTGCTCCCCGCCGTGGCCGCCTCCGTGGGCTTCGGCGGCGGCGGGGGGTTTGGCTACCTCCTCCAGGGTTTTTTGGGTCACGTTGGTTGCAGCAAAGAAGAGCCAGACCCCGCCCAGAATTGCCGCGGTGGCGATGGCCGCACCCAAGCCTGGGAAACGCTCACGGGTAGGTCTGACCTCGGGGTCGGCCACGCGTAGGGTCACCTCGAGGGTGCCTGAAACCTCCTTGCCCTCCTCCAGACCCTGCACCAGCACACCAGGGGTGTTGGCCACCTTGAAGGGAATCTCCTTCACCTCCTTGGCACCGTTGGTGTAGTGGGTGACCACTCGGAGTAGGTGCTCGCCGTCGGCGAGGTTCCGGGTGTCGTAGGTCAGCTTGAAAGGGGGCTCCCTGAGCACCTGTACGGGCTCACTTCCATTGTCCAAGTAGACCTCAATGCGTTCAATCGGCATTCGTTCCTCCCAGCCAGACCCTGGGGTCTGGACGCCAGACCAAAGCCTACCAGAAAAGTAGGGGCCGCGCCCCGGGTCTTGATAGTAGGAATTTATCTAAAGGGCAAATGTCCCTAGGGTCGTTTGCAAAAGTGTGGGGATTTGGAGGACGGTCCAGATGGGGCTTGCTAGGGCTGCTGGAGCAAGGCTACGCTTCGGCGAACCCCCTCGGCTCCCCCGGTAACTTCGAGCGCCGCCGTTCCGCTGAACCCCTTTAGAGCCTGTCGGACCCAGCCCCAGTCCACCTGCCCCTCGCCGCAGGGCAGGTGTTCGTCGGAGGCCCCTCGGTTGTCGTGTAGGTGCCAGTGGATCAGGCGGCCGCACAGGAGCTGGTGGTAGGTTTGGGGTCCTTCCAGACCAAGCTGCACCAGCGCGTGGCCCACGTCCAGGCAGAAGCCGTGCTGAGGGTGGGCCTGGAGGAGTTGGGCCAGCTCATCCGGGGTTTCCAGCAGGTCGTCCTCGTCAAGGCCCAGGTTCTCCAGGGCCAGGGGGACTACCGGCTCGAGCTCGCTCAAGGCCCGCTCGAGAAGCCTGCGGGCCTGGGCAAGGGCCTCGGGGTGCCGCAGCGGCACCGAGCCCGTGTGCAGAACGCCGCAGTAGGCCCCAATTTGCCCCGCGAAGTCAAGGGCCCTCTGGGTGCGCTCGAGGGAAAGCCGCCAGACCGAGGGGACCAGCGAGGCTAGGTTCCAGTCCACAAAGGGGAGGTGTACGGTGAACCCTACCCCCGCGCTCCGGCCCATCTCGGCCAGCTCCTTGGCCCCAGGAAGCCTGGGGTCTACCTCGTGCTGGTCGTAGGCGATCTCCAAAAAGAGGCCCAGTTCCGCCGCCAGCTCAAAGGCGGTGCGGTAGTCCAGACCGGTGGTGAAGGGGCTGAAGCCCAGTCGCATACCTTGGTGGGCGGATTATACCCCGCCTTCAACCGCAGGGAAGCGTTACGCCCCACCCAGGTTGGGTTTGACCTTGGGCACCACCCGGGGGGGCTCCTTCTCCTCCTTCTCCCGGGGCTGCCCGTTGGAGGGGTTTTCCAGGGCCTCTCCTTGCACCACCCGCACAAACTCCTCCCCGGTTAGGGTTTCCTGCTCCAAAAGCGCCCGGGTAACCCGTTCCAAAACCTCCCGCTTTTCGGTAAGGAGCTGCTTCACCCGCTCGTACTGCTCCTGTAGGAAGCGCTGCACCGCCTCATCAATGCGCCGGGCAGTGTCCTCAGAATACTGCCGGGTATCGTAGCCGCCCAAGTAGGTGTCCTCCCGCACCTGGTAGGCCACCATGCCAAACTCGGGGTGCATGCCCCACTCGGTGATCATGCGGCGGGCTAGGTCGGTGGCCTGGCGGAAATCGTTCTCGGCCCCGGTAGTCACGTCGTCGAAGACCAGCTCCTCGGCCACCCGCCCCGCCAGGGCCACGGCAATCTGGTCGGTGAGCCGCTTCTTGCTCCAGTGCAGGGTATCCTGCCGGCTGGGCATCATGAAGCCCATGGCCCGGCCCCTGGGGATGATGGTCACCTTGTGCACCTTGTCGGCGTGCTCCAGGAAGTGGGCCGCCAGGGCGTGCCCCGCCTCGTGGTAGGCGGTGATTTCGCGGTCCTTGGGGGTGACCACCATGCTCTTGCGGGCTGGCCCCATCACCACCCGGTCGGCGGCTTCCTCGAGGTCCTTCATGGTGATCTTCTTGCGCCCCTCCCTGGCGGCCAGCAGCGCGGCCTCGTTGAGCAGGTTCTCCAGGTCGGCCCCAACAAACCCCGGGGTGCGTTTAGCCAGAAGCGCCAGGTCCACATCCTCGGCCAGGGGCTTACCCTTGGCGTGAATGCGCAGGATTTGCTCCCGCCCCCGCACATCGGGGGCGTCTATGGCTACCTGGCGGTCAAAGCGCCCTGGCCGCAGGAGGGCCGGGTCGAGGACATCGGGCCGGTTGGTTGCGGCCATGACGATAACGCTGGACTCCTTCTCAAAGCCGTCCATCTCCACCAGGAGCTGGTTTAGGGTCTGCTCCCGCTCGTCGTTGCCCCCGCCGATGCCTCCACCCCGCCGTCGTCCCACCGCGTCAATCTCGTCGATAAAGATGATGCAGGGGGCGTGGCGTTTGGCGGTTTCGAAGAGGTCCCGCACCCGGGCTGCGCCCACCCCCACAAACATCTCCACAAAGTCAGAGCCGCTGGCGGCGATGAAGGGCACCTTGGCCTCGCCTGCCACTGCCCGGGCGATGTGGGTCTTGCCCGACCCGGGGGGGCCCACCAGAAGTACCCCCTTGGGAATGCGGGCCCCCATTTCGTGGAACCGGCCAGGCGACTTTAGGAACTCCACGATTTCCTTGAGCTCCTCCTTAGCCTCCTCACAGCCCGCCACGTCCTTGAAGCTGGTCTTGGGGGCCTCGGTAAGCACCCGGGCCCGGCTTTTGGTGAAGCTGAAGGCGTTGTCACCCGAAGGGCTGCGGTTGCGGGAGAGGAAGAAGAACGCCGCGACGAGCAGCCCGACCAGCAGCAGGGGGATTAGGAAGCCCAGCAGGGGATTTTCCCGCCTTGGTGGGGCCACCTCCACCTGTACCTTCCTCTCTCCCCACTCGCGGATGGTGGCGGTGTCCACTGGGCTTGGGGCAAAGGTGATGTAGGGTTCGCTGCCGTCCTTTGGGCTTACGGTGAGCTGCCGCCCGTCCACGACGATGCGGGCCACCCGGCCCTGTTCAATCTCGTTTAGGAAGACGGTGTAGGCGATGGTGTTGCTGGGTTGCTGGTGGGAGGTTAGGCTGAAAGCCCAGGCGATCAGGATGGCTGCAAGTAGGATAAACCAAAGGTTGAACGGCAGGCGGTTCATCGTTACCTCTAGGGTACTACCAAACTTCGCGGTGAAGGTAGTCAAAAGTACCCTGTGGGGCCCGCTGCTGGGCGGCCGAAGGACGCTGAGCAACAGGGGGCGGGGCTATATTGATAGTACCTCACTCAACTCTATTGACTATAGAGGTTACAAGAGTTATCCTGATGGGCAGATGAGCCGTGCTTAGTACGGCCGTGGAGGATGTATGGCAAAAGCCGTAGGAATCGACCTGGGAACAACCAACAGCGTCATCGCCATCATGGAGGGCGGAAGCCCGGTGGTGTTGGAGAACGCTGAGGGGGAGCGCACCACCCCCAGCGTGGTGGCCTTCAAGGGGGGGGAGCAGCTGGTGGGCCGGGTAGCCCGGCGCCAGGCAGTGCTCAACCCTGAGGGCACCGTCTTTGAGATCAAGCGTTTCATCGGGCGGCGCTGGGAGGAGGTACAGGAGGAGGCTAAGCGGGTACCCTACAAGGTGGTCAAGGGCCCCGATGGGGGGGTGCGGGTGGACATCCAGGGCAAGCTCTACACCCCCGAGGAGATATCCGCCATGGTGCTCCGCAAGCTGGTGGACGACGCCAGCAAGAAGCTAGGGGAGCGGATCACCAAGGCGGTGATCACCGTTCCTGCTTACTTCAACAACGCCCAGCGGGAGGCCACCGCCAACGCTGGCCGGATTGCTGGGCTCGAGGTGCTCCGCATCATAAACGAGCCCACAGCCGCGGCCTTGGCGTACGGCTTGGACAAAAAGGGCAACGAGACGGTGCTGGTCTTTGACCTGGGTGGGGGTACGTTCGACGTAACCGTGCTGGAGATTGGCGAGGGGGTCTTTGAGGTTAAGGCCACCTCGGGGGACACCCACCTGGGCGGCTCGGACATGGACCACGCCATCGTGAGCTGGCTGGTGGAGGAGTTCAAGAAGGAGTCGGGTGGGGTAGACCTCAAGGCCGATCGGCAGGCCCTGCAGCGCCTCATTGAGGCCGCTGAGAAAGCCAAGATCGAGCTTTCCAACGTCAGCGAAACCACCATCAGCCTGCCCTTCATCGGGCTGGACCCGGTCTCCAAGACGCCCTTGCACCTGGAGAAGAAGCTCACCCGGGCCAAGTTTGAGGAGCTTATCCAGCCCCTCCTCAAGCGGATGCGTGCCCCTGTGGAGCAGGCCCTGCGCGACGCGGGTCTCTCTGCGAGCCAGATTGACGAGGTGCTCCTGGTGGGTGGGGCCACCCGGGTCCCGGCGGTGCAGCGGATCGTGCGGGAAATCCTGGGCAAGGAGCCCAACCGCAGCGTCAACCCGGATGAGGTGGTGGCCCTGGGGGCTGCGGTGCAGGCCGGTGTGCTCACCGGGCAGGTGCAGGACGTGGTGCTCCTGGACGTCACCCCGCTTTCCTTGGGTGTGGAGACCAAGGGTGGGGTCTGCACCGTGCTGATACCCCGAAACACCACCATTCCCACCCGCAAGTCGGAGATTTTCACCACCGCTGAGCACAATCAGCCCTCGGTGGAGATCCACGTCCTGCAGGGTGAGCGCCCCATGGCTGCGGACAACAAGAGCCTAGGGCGTTTCCGCCTGGACGGCATCCCGCCCATGCCTGCAGGGGTACCCCAGATTGAGGTCACCTTTGACATCGACGCCAACGGTATTCTCCACGTGACCGCAAAGGAGAAGTCCACCGGGCGCGAAGCCTCCATCACCATCCAGAACACCACCACCCTCTCCGAGCAGGAGATCGAGCGGATGATCAAAGAGGCCGAGGCCAATGCGGAGGCTGACCGCAGGCGCAAGGAGCACGCTGAGCTTAGGAACAACCTGGATACAGCCCGCATCCAGGCCGAACGCGTGATGGGCGAGAAGGCCAGTACGCCGGAGGCCAAGAGCCGGCTGGAGTCGGCTATAGAGCGGGCCAAAACCCTGGTGGAGCGGGACGGCAGCGACGCAGAGCTTCGCCAGGCCACCGATGAGCTGCTCGCGGCCTTGCAGGCCTATGAGCAAGGGGCGGTTCAGGGACAGGGCCAGAGCGCTCCTAGGTCGGACGACGTGATTGACGCCGACTACAAACCCGCCGACTAAACCCCTTGGGTGGGGTACGAGGAAGGGCTGGTGAGGCTGTCCACCGTACCCCCCCTGGGCTTTTCCGAGGTGCGTATGGAAAGCAAGGAAACCGCGGCCGAAACCTGTGCGGAAGAGCTTCCTGAGGTGGAGCGCCTGAGGGGCGAGGTGGAGTTTTTGAAGGCCGAGCTCGAGGCTTCCAAGGATAAGTTTCTGCGTCTGTATGCCGACTTTGAGAACTACAAGAAGCGGATGGTTCAGGAGCTCGAGTCGGCGCACCGCAACGGCAAGTTTGAGGCCATTCGGGCCCTTTTGGGGACCCTGGACGACCTCGAGCGGGCCCTGGGCTTTGCCAGCGTGAAGCCCGAAGACCTGATTCCCGGCATCAAAAGCGTCCTGGAGAACTTCTCCCGCAGCCTGCGGAGCCTAGGGGTGGAGACCGTCCCGGGGGTGGGTGCGGAGTTTGATCCCCGGTACCACGAGGCCATCGGGGCTGTGGAGGGGGAGGAGGGTAAGGTGATGCACGTCTATCAGCAGGGCTTTCGCTACGGTGAGATGCTGGTGCGTCCGGCCCGGGTGGTGGTGGGCAGCGGGATCAGGTCCGAGGCGGGCGAGGCCCAGCCGCCCGTGGAAGGCAACTAGACCGCTTCTGGCCAACTAGAGGGGCTGCGGTATGGCCTACAAGGACTACTACAAAATCCTGGGGGTTTCCAGAGACGCCAGCGAGGAGGAAATCAAAAGGGCCTTCAAGCGGCTGGCCCGCAAGTACCACCCCGACGTGAACAAGGAGCCTGGGGCAGAGGAGCGCTTCAAGGAGATCAACGAGGCCTACACCGTCCTCTCCGATCCCGAGAAGCGCCGCTTCTACGATACCTATGGCAGCGCGGTAGGTAGCGGGCAGTGGCAGGGCCCCCCACCCGGCCAGGGGGATTTTGGCGGCTTTGTAGGCAACATCGGTGATTTCTCCGAGTTTTTCCAGCAGCTCTTCGGTTTTGGGGGGCGTGTTCGGGGAAGCGGTTTCGGTGGGCTGGCTGATTTCTTCGGTGCTGAGGCGCGCCGCAGGGTGGACCTTGAGCTTGAGCTTCCCCTCACCCTGGAGGAGGCCTACCGGGGCGGGGAGAAGACCATTTCGGTGGGGCCCGAACAGCTCAAGGTGAGGATTCCCCCGGGGGTCCGGGAGGGCCAGCGGGTGCGCCTGGCCGGAAAGGGAGGGGATGGGGGCGACCTGTACCTGGTGGTGCGGCTTCGGCCTGGGTCCCAGATGCGGCTGGAAGGGGATGACATCTACACCACCGTGGACGTGCCTGCGCCCATCGCTGTGGTGGGGGGAAAGGTGCGTATCCAGACCCTGGATGGCCCGGTGGAGCTTACCATCCCAAAGCGGACCCAAAGCGGCCGCAAGCTGCGCCTGGTGGGAAAGGGCTGGCCCCGCAAGGACGGGACCCGGGGGAACCAGTACGCCGAGGTGCGGGTGGTGATTCCCACCCACCCGAGCCCCGAGGAGGAGCGGCTTTACGCCCAGCTGGCCGAGCTGGTTAGGGCCAAAAGCTAGGGCTACAACGGTGGGCCCCAATCTGGTAGGCTTTTGCCGAAGGAGGGCCCAATGAAGCGAAGGAGCTTCCTAAAAAAGCTGGGAGCTGGTCTGGCCACTAGCCTCACGTACACCGCCTACGCCCAGGCCCAGCCCCAGGTGCGCTGGCGGCTTGTCTCCAGCTACCCAAGGAGCCTGGATACCCTCTACGGCGGGGCCGAAGACCTGGCCAAGCGGGTCTCCGAGCTCACCGGGGGGCGCTTCCAGATACGCGTCTACCAGGCGGGGGAGATTGTCCCTGGAGGGCAGGTGCTGGATGCTGTTCAGCAAGGCACCGTAGAGGCGGGGCACACCTACGGGCCCTTTTACGTGGGCAAGAACCCTGCCTTGGCCTTTGACGGCGGCGTGCCCTTCGGCCTGACCTACCGACAGCACAACGCCTGGATGCTTTTCGGTGGGGGGCTGGAGCTTTTGCGAGAGGTCTACGCTGATTTTGGGGTGCTCCAGGTCCCCGGAGGGAACACCGGGGCCCAGATGGGGGGGTGGTTCCGCAAGGAGATCGGGGCCCTGGCAGACCTTAGGGGCCTCAGGATGCGCATCCCTGGTCTTGGGGGCATCGTAATGGGCCGGCTTGGGGTGGTGCCCCAGACCCTGGCGGCCGGCGATATCTACCCGGCCTTGGAGCGGGGCACCATTGATGCCACCGAGTTTTCCGGTCCCTACGACGACGAGAAGCTGGGCTTTTACAAGGTGGCCCGCTACTACTACTACCCTTCCTTCTGGGAACCCTCCGCCCAGCTATCTTTCCTGGTCTCCCAAAGGGAGTGGCAACGCCTGCCCAAGGAGTTCCAGGAGGCCTTCCAGGTAGCGGCCCAGGAGGTGAACCTCACCATGATGGCCAAGTACGATGCGCAGAATCCCCCTGCCCTAAGGCGCCTCCTCTCCGCTGGGGTGCGCCTTCGGAAGTGGCCCGCAGAGGTGATGAAGAGGGCCCTCGAGGAGGCCCGGGCCCTCTACGAGGAACAGGCCGCCAAAGAGGCCACCTACAGGAAGGTCTATACCGCCTACTGGGGTTTCCGGGCTGAGCAGTACCGCTGGTTCTCCGTGGCGGAGCTTTCCTACGAGGCCTTTGCCTTCCCGACCTAGGGGGCCTCAGTCGGCCAGTGCGGCGAGCTGGAAGGTGCGGCCCAGGCGCTCCTCGTCGGTCATATCCAGGCGGAGGGGGGTCAGGGCGATGAAACCCTGGTTCACTGCCCAACGGTCGGTGCCCTCCTCGGGGGCTTGGTCGGGCTCAGCGACGAACCAGAAGTGTTCCCGGCCCATGGGGTCGGTGCCTGGGACTACCCGTCCGGTGTAGCGGCGAACCGACTGGCGGGTCCAGAGCAGGCCCTTGGGCGTGGAGGGGAAGTTCACATTGATGAGGAAGGGCTTGGGTTCGCGCAGCAGGGCCTCCAGCACCCGGCCTACCCAGGGTTTCAGGGTCTCGAGGTCGGGCTCCCGGCCGTTGCTGGGGGCACTGAAGGCTATGGCCGGAATGCCCAACAAGGCCGCCTGTTTGGCCGCGGCTACCGTTCCGGAGTGCCAGATTTCGTGGCCCAGGTTGGAGCCCAGGTTGATGCCCGAAAGCACCAGGTCCACCCGTTCCCAGTGGTGGGTGCCCAGGGCTACGCAGTCGGCGGGAGTACCGTTCACCCGGTAGGCCTCGAGGCCCCCCATGGGCACCCTTTGGTAGCGCAGCGGCCGCAGGATGGTGATGGCGTGGCCCATGGCGGACTGCTCAACATCGGGGGCCACCACCCGCACCTCGCCGAAGGCGGTGGCCACCTCGGCTAGGCTGCGGAGGCCCGGGCTGTAGATGCCGTCGTCGTTGGTCACCAGGATGCGCATGGCAGCTCACCGCCTCCAGCCTTGGGGAGGGGTGTCAGGCCAGGGTCAGGAACATCAGCGAAATGTCAGGGGGGGTACTAAGCGGGGCTGACAGAGGGGTTTTAATCTCTGGGAAAACAATGTTCAGCGTGATCGTGCCGACCTTCAACCGCCCGGGGCTGCTCCTCAGGGCCCTGCGCTCCCTGCGCCTTCAACTTTACCCCGATTGGGAGGCGGTCGTGGTGGACGATGGGGACGGCGCCGGGCTTCGAGCTGCCCAGGAGCTGGGTGAACCGCGCGTTGTCGCGGTGCGCAGCCAGGGTAAGGGCCAGGTGGCGGCCCGCAACACCGGGCTTTTGCACGCCAGAGGGGAGTACATTGCCCTTCTAGACGACGACGACTGGTGGCAGGACCCCACCCACCTGTATCGGGTGGCACGGGCCCTGCGGGCCCAGGAGGGCCTGGTCTACCGGGGGGGGTACTTGGTGTATGAGCGGGATGGGCTCGAGCTAGAACGCATCCCCTTTGACCACAGGGCTACCCCTGAGGCGCTGCGCAAGGACAACCTGATTTTGGCCTCGGGGGTGGCCTACCCGCGCCGCCTGCACGATGAGCTGGGTCCCTTTGATCCGGAGATGGACGATTACTGGGACTGGGACTGGTACCTGCGGGTGGTGGGGGCGGGGTATCCCCTGCTCGGCCTCCCGGGCCGGGGGGTGGTGGTGAGCGTTCACGGGGGCAACATGTCCTATGCGGCCCGCCTGGAGGAGCGAAAGAGGAACCTCGAGCGGCTTTGTGCCAAGCACGGCCTGGTGGGGGTAGAGCTCAAGGACCACCGCATCATCGCAGGGGCGGCCTGAGCCCTGACATGGGGATGACCTTGAGCCTAGAGTATTCTGGCTGGGAGAACCCATGCGAAGGTTTCTTAGCCTCTTTCTGCTCCTAGGCCTAGCCCAGGCCCAGACCCTCACCCTCTACACCTCGGAGGTCCTGACCAACGTCAACCCCATGATAGAACTTTTCAGGAGGGCCAACCCCGGGGTTGGCGTCCAGGTTTTTCGGAGCGGCACGGGAGAGGTGATTGCCCGGCTTCGCGCTGAGCTCGAGGCCGGCAACCCCCAGCCCGACCTCCTGTGGGTGGCCGACGAGACCTTTTTTCGCGAGCTCGCAGGGGCCAGCCGCCTCAGACCGGTGCGGGCCACCACCCCAGGTTTTCCGGTGAGGTTCGCCTACCAAGGCGGGCTCTACTACGAGGTGAGGCTCCTCTACAACGGCATCGCGGTGAACACCCGCCGGCTGGGCAGCCTTCCTGAGCCCGCTGCTTGGCGCGATCTATTGCGCCCCGAGTACAAGGACCTGGTGGGCATGCCCAACCCCAATTTTTCCGGAGCCGCCCTCTCCACCTTGGGTACCCTCACCCAGCGCTTTGGCTTTGGCTTCTTCGAACAGCTTCGGCGCAACGGGATGAGGGTAGAGCAGTCCAACCCGGTTTTGCAGCAGAAGCTGGCCGAGGGGCAGTACGCCCTGGCCATCATCACCGATTTTGGCATCCGCGACCTGGTCCGCCAGGGAGCCCCTCTCAAGATGGTCTACCCCCGCGATGGAGCTATTCTGGTGCCCACGCCCATCGGTATCCTATCAACCAGCAAGAACCCCGCCTTGGCTGAGCGATTTGTGCGCTTTTTGCTCTCGCCGGAGGCCCAAGCCCTCTTCGCCCAGCAGGGTTACATTCCGGTGGTGGCCTCGGCCCCCCGTCCGGCCGGGGTGAGCGGCGAGGTGCTGGCTATTCCCTCGGCGGCAGACTACATCCAGGCCAACCGCCAAAGCCTCCTTTCCCAGTTCAATGAGCTTTTCAACCTGCGCTAGAGGGCTTTTCTGTCCGGTCCACAGGGTTTGTGGAGCGGTCTTAGGATTTTGTGGTATCCTGAGCGGGACAACTGCGGTGGGCTCGGACTCCCGATACCGCACGCGGCTCCCTCGTGACCGAGCACGGTGGGATGCCTTTTTAATCCCTTCCCCAAAGCAAAAACCCCCTCCTGCGATTGTTAAGTTGCCGTTCCCGCGTCAGCACTGCGGTGTACACATCCTATACGGCACCTCTGTGCTGCTCCACCACAACCGCAATCGGGCGTTTTCCCCCGTCCTGTGCGTACAGCTTGTGGTTAAATCAGGGTTGAGGAGGTTGGTATGCACATTGAACCTGGGGTGGTTCAGGGGGCCAAAGTCTATCTTGGCTATGCGACAGGGGCCGTCGGGCTGAGCCTCGCTGTAAGGGCGGCGGTTCAGCACGGGCGGACCCAAGGCGTGGTTCCCTTGGCGCTGCGCAGCTTTTTGGCCGCGCTGGTGGTGTTTGTTTGCTTTGAGGTGTTGCCCCACCCTCCGGTGGGGGTCTCGGAGGTGCATCTGATTTTGGGCACCACCATTTACCTGCTCTTTGGGTTGGGGCCCGCGGCCGTGGGCCTGGCGATGGGTCTGCTGGTCCAAGGGCTTTTCTTTGCGCCCACCGACCTACCCCAGTACGGCATGAACGTTACCACCCTGCTGTTCCCGCTTTTTGCTGTGCATCTGGTGGCCCGGCGGATCGTTGCGCCTGGTACCCCCTACGTCGAACTGCGCTACGGGCAGGTCCTCAGGCTTTCGGCGACCTACCAGGGGGGCATTGTGGCCTGGGTGGCCTTTTGGGCGCTCTACGGTCATGGCCTCACCTCGGAAAACCTGGCCCAGGTCGCTTCGTTTGGGGCGGCCTACTTGCTGGTGCTGCTGGTGGAACCCTTGGTTGACCTGGCGGTGCTGGCAGCGGCCAAGGCGTTGCACGGGCTGCGCGGCTCCTCTTGGGTCCAGCCCCGCCTCTACGAGGCCGCCTAGTGGCGGGGTCTTGGGCCTGATGGGGGCTTTGGGCTTGGCATGGCCGCTCCGTTCTGGTGGCTTCTCTGGCTTGGCGTGGCCTCGCCACTGCTGGTGCTGGCTGCGCGAGGGCTGGGGAACCTAAGCCTGGTGCCCAAGGTGCTTGACCTGGCGGGGGCCTCCCTCGCCCTGGCCTTGGCGGGCAGCCTTCTCTGCCTGCTGGTAGGGGGTGGGCTGGCCTGGCTGGCCTTTCGCGCCCGGCTGCATCCGGGGTGGGACGTGCTTTTGCTGTCGGCCTACCTCGTGCCCCCCTTTGTGGGCGCCTTGGGTTTTCTGTACGCCCTGCAGATGCTCGGCCTGCGGCCGTATGGGGTGGGGGGAATCCTCCTGGCCTGGACGGCCCACTACGCGCCCATGGCCTACCTGTTGTTGCGGCCGGCCCTGGAGCACCGCCTGGCCCCCCTGCTGCTGGCCTGTGAGGCCCACGGGGTGCGGGGTGGGCGGCGCCTGCGGGCCCTCCTGCCGCCGGTGCTTCCGGCGCTGGTGGCGGCCTTTGGGGCGCTTTACCTCACGCTCCTGGGCAACTTTGGGGTTCCTGCGGTGCTGGGGCTGCCGGCACAGGTGTACACCCTACCCACCCTGGCCTACAGCCGGCTCTTCTCCCCGGCCAGCCCTGACCCTCTGGGGGAAGCGGCTGCGGTGGGGCTTTTGCTGGGGTTGCTGGCCCTTCCGGCGGTCCTCCTTCACAGCGCCCCGGTGGGGGAGCCTGCCCTCCGGCCGCTGCGGCCCCGGTGGCCCTGGGCGGCCCGGTTGGGCTTTCTCCTCTTCGCTTTGCTGGGGGTGGGCCTTCCCCTGGTGGGTCTACTCCAGCGGGCCCTGTTCAACACCTTCAGCGGGGCTTTTGAGCCGGCTTTCTCCGCTGCTTTGGCGTTGCCCTTGGTGCGCCAGGGTTTGCTGAACTCGGTGGGTTTGGCCCTGCTGGCAACCGGCCTTTTGCTGATGCTGGGGCTTCTGCTGGCCCCTTGGCCCGAGGCCGCCCGTCGGTTGCGGCGGCTCTTGGACTTGCACTACCTGCTGCCCGGTACGCTGCTGGCCATCGGGCTGATCCTGGTTTTCGCGCCCACGCCCATCTACGCCACGCCCTGGCTGTTGCTCCTAGCCTATCTGCTCAACTTTGCGGCCCTGATGCTTCGGGCGGTGGAGGTGGGCCTCGAGGGAGGGGTGGAGCGTTTGGTGGGGGTGGGGCGGCTTTTTGGTTTGGGGCCGCGCCGGGCCTGGTTCCGTATAGGCTATCCCCTGCTTTGGCCCTATCTGGCCGCTGGGGTGTTCTTGGTGATGCCTTTGGCCCTGGCTGAGCTAACCCTCTCGGCCCTTCTTTACGCCCCTGGGGCTGAGACCCTGGGGGTGGCAGTTCTCTCTGCCCTGAACGGGGGGCTTTTCCGTGAAGCGGCCGCCATAGGTCTCCTCCTGATGGCCTTTTCCCTGCTACTTTTGCTGCTGCCGCGCCGGGGGGTGGTGGCCTGAGCCTTGGGGTGGGGATGCTGCGGATAGAGGGGCTTACCAAAAGCTTTGGCAAGGCGGGGGTCCATCAGGTTTCCCTGGGGTTGGGTCGGGGCCAGATCTTGGCCCTTCTGGGGGCCTCGGGCTCCGGCAAGACCACCCTCCTGAACCTGGTGGCGGGGTTGCTGCTTCCCGACTCGGGGCGGATTTTTCTGGATGGGGAGGATGTGACCAACCTGCCCCCTGAGCGGCGCGGGCTGGCCTACGTGTTTCAGGACCATGCCCTTTGGCCTCACCTGACGGTCCTGGAACACCTTCTTCTGGTCATGAAGGAGCCCAGGAAGGAGGAGGCCCTGGCCTTGCTGGAGCGGGTAGGCCTTTTGGGGCTGGAGAGGCGTAGGCCGCACCAGCTCTCTGGGGGCCAGAAGCAACGGGTGGCCCTGGCTCGAGCCCTGGCGGCGAGGCCGCGGCTCCTGCTCCTGGACGAGCCCTACTCGGCCCTGGACCCCGTGCTTCGGGAGGAGCTTCGGCTTGAGGTGGCCTCCCTGCTGCGGGCTGAAGGGGTGGGTGCCCTGCACGTGACCCACGACCCCGACGAAGCCCTGGCGGTGGCCGATCGGGTAGCGGTTCTGGAGGGGGGTCGCATCGTGCAGGAGGGGCTCCCTGCGGAGGTCTATGCCCGGCCCAACAGCCTGGCGGCTGCTCGGGCCTTTGGCCGGCTCAACCTCCTGCCTGTAGAGGTGCGCGGGGGGCAGGTGGGGTGGGATGGGGTGGTCTGGCCGGTGGAGGGGGTGCAGGAAGGCCCGGGGTTCCTGGCCTTCCGTTACGAGGAGCTGGTGCCCAGCCCTGCGGGGCTTCTGGCCCGGGTGGAGGCCAGCTATGACGGCCGGGGGGAGCGGCTCTGCCGGGTGCGCCTTGGCTGGGGGGAGGCGGTGGTCAAGCTCGAGGCTCTGCCCGGGCAGGAGGTTCGCCTGGCACCGGTCGGCCTGCTTCGGGTCTTTCCCCGCTAAGGCTTGCTCGGCGTTGCGGCTGGCTGGGCTTTTTTGTAGACTCAGGGCGTAGGCCTAAGCCTGCGGAGGTGAAGCTATCAAAGATGTACCGGTGAACGAGCGAATTCGGGTGCGTCAGGTCCGCCTGATTGACGAGAACGGCGTGCAAATCGGAGTGGTGGACACCCGTGAAGCGCTGCGGCTGGCCCAGGAGCGGGAGTACGACCTCGTGCTGGTATCGCCCAACTCGGTCCCTCCGGTAGCCCGGTTGCTGGACTACGGCAAGTGGCGCTACGAGCAGCAGCAGGCTGAGAAGGAAGCTCGAAAGAAGGCCAAACGCACCGAGCTGAAGAGCATGAAGCTGCGCCCCAAAATTGAGGCCCACGATTACAACACCAAGCTCTCCCACATCCGGCGTTTTTTGGAGGAGGGCCACAAGGTGAAGGTCACCATCATGTTCCGAGGGCGTGAGCTGGCCCATCAGGAGCTGGGCTACCGGCTTTTGGAGCGCATCGCCAAGGACCTGGAAGGGATAGGTTTTGTGGAGATGCGGCCCGAACTCATGGGGCGGGATATGAACATGGTCATGGCTCCGGGGTCCAAGCCTTCGGCGCCCATAACCCCGGCGAGCCCCGCCGGAAGCCCTAGCTGACCTCTAGAGCAATTTTTCCCTCCCTGAGGGTAACCGTAAGGCGGCCGCCTCGCTTGAGGGGGCCGAAGAGCAGAAGGTCGGCCAGGGGCTTCTTTAGGGTTTCCTGAATGAGCCGGGCCAGGGGGCGGGCCCCCAGCAGGGGGTCGTAGCCCTTCTCGGCCAGCCAGGCTACCGCCTCCGGGGTGACAGCAACCCGCACCCCCCGCTCCTCGAGCTGGGCCTCGAGCTGCCTCAGGAACTTGCCCACAATCTGCTGCATAACCTCCGGGGAGAGCGGGTTGAAGTGCACAATGGCATCCAGCCGGTTGCGGAACTCCGGCGTGAAGGTGCGCTTTAGGGCCTCCTCGCTGGCCTCCTGCCGGGTGCCGCCGAGGAATCCTACCCGCCGTTGGCTGGCTTCGGCGGCTCCTGCGTTGGTGGTCATGATGAGCACCACGCTGCGGAAGTCCACAGCCTTGCCATTGTGGTCGGTGAGCCTGCCGTAGTCCATGACCTGCAGCAGGATGGCGTAAAGGTCGGGGTGGGCCTTTTCTATCTCGTCCAGCAACAGCACGCAGTGGGGGTTTTGCGCCACCGCATCGGTGAGTAGCCCGCCCTGGTCAAAGCCCACGTAGCCTGGGGGGGCGCCGATAAGCCTGGACACCGAGTGCTTCTCCATGTACTCGGACATGTCAAAGCGGAGCAGGGGTACCCCCAGGGACGCGGCCAGCTGGCGGGCCAGCTCGGTCTTGCCGACCCCGGTGGGCCCGGCAAAGAGATAGCAACCGATGGGCTTTTGGGGATCGCGCAGGCCGGCGCGGGCTAGCTTGATGGCGCTGGCTACCTCCTCTACCGCCCGGTCCTGCCCGAAAACGGCGGCCTTTAGCTCCCGCTCCAGGTTGGCGAGCACCGCCTCGTCATCCCGACTCAGGCTCTTGGGGGGAATGCGGGCCATACGGGCCACGGTGGCCTCCACCTCGGCTACCCCAATGCGGCGTTTGCGCTTCTGGGGGGGGAGGAGGACCTGGGCCGCTCCGGCTTCGTCCAGCACGTCCAGGGCGGAGTCGGGCAGGCGCCGCTCGGTTAGGTGGCGGGCGGCCAGCTCCACCGCTCGCCGGATGGCCCCATGGGTGTAGCGGAGGCGGTGGTGGGCCTCGAGCCTGGGCCTGATCCCCTCCAGAATCCGCACCGCGTCGGTGTGAGAAGGCTCTAGGATATCGATTTTCTGGAAGCGCCGCGCGATAGCCCGGTCCTTCTCGAAGTGCTTGTACTCGGCGAAGGTGGTGGCCCCAATGCAGCGCAACCGGCCGGTCAGGGCGGGCTTCAGCAGGTTGCTGGCGTCCACCACCGAGCCGGTGGTGGAGCCAGCCCCCACGATGGTGTGAATCTCGTCAATGAAGAGGATGGCGTTGGGGTGCTCCTCCAGGGCCTTCATCACCGCTTTGACCCGTTCCTCGAAGTCGCCCCGGTAGCGGGTGCCCGCGAGCAGGCTGCCCATGTCCAGGGCGTAGACCTCCGCGCCCTTCAGCCGGTCGGGGAGGGGCAGGTCCCTGCCGCCCTGCCCCACAATGAGCTGTGCCAGGCCCTCCACCAGTGCGGTCTTGCCCACCCCGGGGTCGCCTACCAGAAGGGGGTTGTTCTTCTGGCGGCGGGAGAGAACGGTAAGCATGCGCTCCAGCTCAGCCCGGCGCCCAATCAGGGGGTCAAGCCGGCCCTGCCGGGCCTGCTCGGTGAGGTTGGTGCAGTAGGCCTCGAGGGGGTTTTGGGGCAATTCGGAGCCTGCCTCACCCACCCCAACCGGCTCCCCGCTGGGCTGGGTACCCCGGGGTAGGGCACCCCGGGCGATGGCGGAGGTCAGATCAAGTCGGGTCACGCCCATCTGCTCCAGGAGCGCATAGGCCGCCGACTGCCGCTCGTCCATAAGGGCCACCAGCACATTGGCCCCATTGGCCTGGTCGCGTCCGGCGGAGCGCATCTGCAACACGGCCCGCTGGATGACCCGCTGGAAGGCGGTGGTGGGTTCGGGTTGGGCTCCGGGGACGCTCTCAAACTGCCTGAGCGACTCCAGCAGCATCATCCGCAGGTGGTCCAGGTCGACCCCCACGCTCAGAAGCACCCGCTTGGCGTCGGGATCATCGAGCAGCGCCAGGAGGAGGTGTTCAAGCCCGGCGTACTCGTGCTGACGCTCGAGCGCCAGCTCCAGCGCGCGCCGGATAGAGCTCTCTAGGCTAGGGGTGAGGGGATTTCCCATCCGCACCTAAAGTCTAGCAGGGGCAGGTCGCCCGTATGTGCAGAAAACCACCGCTTACTCGGGTTCCAGGGTGCACTGCAGGGGGTGCCCCTCCCGCTGGGCCGCGGCCCTCACCTGATTTACCTTGGTTTCGGCGATCTCAAAGGGGTAGACCCCCGCTACCCCCACCCCGGTGTGGTGGACCTGGAGCATGATGCGGACTGCTTCGGCCTCGCTTTTTCGGAAGTAGCGCATTAGAACCTCTACCACGAAGTCCATCGGGGTGTAGTCGTCGTTCAGCAACAGCACCTTGTACAGAGGCGGGGTGCGGGGTGCCGCCTTGGATGAGGGGCGGGTCCTGGTGGCGGCCTCACTCACGGCGCCAATTGTAGCAAAACGGACCCAGGGGGCTGTTCACTTGAAGAAGGCGAAGGGGCGGCCGGTAAGGGCTACCCGGGCCTCGGTGAACGCCAGGATTCCGCCAGTGCTGGTGGCGCCCACCCGCACCCCTATTCGGAAGTTGCCGCTTTTGACAATGTTGAAGGCGGCCTGGTTCTGATTGGCGTTTAGGGTTAGGTCGATGGTCAGGTTCTGAGTCTGGCCTGGGGGTATGGTCAGGCTGGTGTAGCCTATGCCCAGGTCCCCCCCGTTGTTGTCCACCAGGTTGGTGTCGCCTACGGGGGCCAGGCGCAGTTCAAGGTTGCCGCTGAAGTTGGTGCTGCCGGTGTTGGTCACGCTGGCCCGCACCACGAGCTGCGCTCGCTCGATGACGTCCACAACCGTGGGAACCGAGACTACCTGGCCCTCAAAGCTCGACCCGGGGAAGAAGAAGGTGCCGGAGCCGCTTGGGATGCTGAGGGTGCGCTGGTGTGCGGGTACAAAGCTGAGCACGTTGACGTTTACGTTGTAGCGGGTGGCTGCGCTGCAGCCCGCCAAGAGCAGCAGAACGGAAAAGAGCAGGATGAGTTTGCGCATGGTCGCTCCCTTCAGAAATTCAGGCCCAGGCTCATGGCAATACCAAAGACGGTGTGGCCCACGAGGGGGGCGCGGTGGGTGGTGAGGGCGGCGTCCAGGCTGAAGCCAGGGCCTGTCACACCTGCTCCTAGACCGATGCGGAAACCATCGTCAAAGCCCAGTCCAGCCCGGAAGCGGCCTGGCCCCAGGGCGTATTCTCCGCCGATGCGGCCGTAGAGGCGGGTTTCGTAGCCTAGGTCGCCCCCCAGGGTGAGCTGGCCCATTTCCAGGGGTACCTTGGTGGCGGCGTTTAGGAAGAAGGCCGGCACAAAGCCGAAGCTGCTGCGCTCGGCCTGGGCTGAGGTGGGACTGGAGCTGCCGTTCCAGACCAGCTCGGTTCCGCTCCAGCGAGCGAAGCCCAGCAGGTTTCGGATGCCGAGCCCTACGGTAACCCCCCGCGCCTCGGCCACCACCCCCAGGTCGGCCCGCAGGCCAAAGCCGTTTCCGTTGCCCGGGTAGGTGTAGAAGATGCTCCCGCGGTAGACGGGGGGTTGGTTGGGGTCAATCTGCCCCTGGGCGTCGGTCTGCAGACCCACGCTGAGGTTGCTCTCAAGGTAGGACAGGCCGTAGAACCCCTCGCCGCGGCCACCCGTGTACAGGCGGACCCTGCCCAGTTCGGGAATGGGTAGCTCGGGCAGCCGGGTGGCGTAACCAAAGCTCAGGCCTACCCCAGACAGGCCGCTGGCGTTTAGGGTTACGGCGTACTCGGTGTTGGGTTGGAGGCTACCCGCTGCTAGTGCTTGGCGCAGGGCGCTGTTGGGGGAGAGGGCCAGCCCAAAGCCGCCCGCATAGGGGCCCAGCTCGAGGTACAGGCTGCCCTCCTGCAACAGGGGTATGCGAAACAGGGGCGCAGGCGTAAGGGCCACGCTCGAGGCTACCCCGATGGTCCTGCCCAGGCCTAAGTCAAGGTTGAGGGGCCGGCCCTGGTAGTCGGTGACCTGGATTCTCCCGGCCTCCACGATGATTTGAATCTCCGGGTAGCCGGTGTTGGGGTTGACAAAAGCAGTGGAGGAGGCGGGATTGATGAGAAGGCTGTTGATGTGGGTTAGCTGGTCGTAAAAGCTCAGGAAGTCAAAGGGGTTGCTGGGGTCGGAGAGGCTTTGGGGGTTTCGGAGAATGGGGATGGGGTTGCTCTCAGGACGCAGGAGAATCCCGAGTAGGCCCAGCGGTAGCTGGAATCCGGCTTCGCTGCCGTATACCCCCGCAGGGTAAGCAGCGTAGGCTGGGTTTAGATAGGCTGCCCCCGGCCCTGGGAGCACCAGCCCGGCCATTCCCAGGCTGCGCACCCCTTGGGCCAGCGAAAATCCGCTCATCAGAAAGAAAAGTCCTGCTAACCAAAGACGATGTCCGACGCGCATACAGTGAAGATTGTAAAACTAGCAGCTCAGCGCAGGGGTTCGTTTGACCTCAGGCGCTGGTGGAAGCAGTGGGTCAGGGCAATGGCCAGCGCGTCCGCTAGGTGGGTGGGTCTGGGCAGTGAGGGGAGCCCCAGGAGTGCCCGCACCATGTAGGCGATCTGCTGTTTGTCGGCGTTCCCGCTGCCCACAAGGGCCTGCTTGACCTGGGGTGGGCCGTAGCCATAGACCGGTATGGACATCTGGTCGGCCACCAAAAACACCACCCCCATAGCCCAGCCCACCTTGTAGGCCAGCTCGTTTTGCCGGTAGAAGAACTGTTCCTCTACCGAGATAGCCTGGGGTTGGTAGAGGCGGGCGGCCTCGTACACAGCCCGGTAGAGTTTGCCAACCCGCTCAGGTGCGGGCTGGCCATGGGCGGTCTGGATAACCTGGCCGTGCAGCATCCGGTAGCGCTGGCCTGTTTGTTCCACCACGCCCAGGCCCAAGTTGGTGATGCCGGGGTCAATGCCGAGCACGACCATTGGTCTGGCAGGCTCCCGCCTCCCCCGCAGCCCTGCGCCCCGTCAGTTGCCCCGTTTAGGGGGGTAGTCGCCATCCCCGTAGCGAATGAAGGCGGGAATCTCAAAGTTGCTGAGGTCCACGCCTGTGGTGGGGAAGTCAATGAGGCTGCGACCCTTGGGACCAGCTGTGACGGTGTTATCGTGGAAGCCGGTGGCAATCAGAATTACCCGCATCTCGTCTTGAGCCCGATTGTCGTAAGTGAGGCCGTAGAGTACGTCCACGTCCTCTACACCGGTGGCTTCGCGAATAAGCTCCACCACCTGGCTAGCCTCCATCAAGGAGATGTCCTCATCGCCAACTACATTGATGAGGAGCTTGTGAGCCCCTTCCACTGAGCGGTCTAGAAGGGGGCTTTGGATCGCTGATTGGGCGGCTTCCTGTACCTTATTTTCGCCGCGGCCCGCCCCGATGCCCATCAGGACCTGGCCGGCGTCCTTGAGCAGGGTGCGCACATCAGCGAAGTCTAGGTTAATCTGGCCCGGAAGGTTGATGACGTCGGTGATGCCCTTTACCCCGTGGTAGAGCACCCGGTCGGCAATCATGAAGGCGTCCTTGGCGGAGACCTTCTTATCCAAAGCGGAGAGCAAGCGGTCGTTGGAGATGACCACCATGGCATCCACGTGCTCGCGAAGCCGCTTGATGCCCTCCTCGGCAGCCCGCATGCGGCGCGGCCCCTCCCAGCTAAAGGGTCGGGTGACCACCCCCAGGGTAAGGGCACCCAGGCTCCTGGCGATGCGGGCCACCACCGGGGCGCTGCCGGTCCCCGTGCCGCCGCCCATCCCCGCGGTGATGAAGACCATATCGGCGCCCTCCAGGTACTCCCCAATCAGCTCCTCAGCTTCCTGGGCGGCTTTTTCTCCAATCTCAGGGTTGGCCCCTGCACCCAAACCTCGGGTGAGCTTTTCACCGAGCTGGACACGTGTCTCAGCCAGGCTAGCCGAGAGCACCTGCGCGTCGGTGTTGGCAGCGATGAACTCGACCCCGCTAAGGCCTGACTCAATCATGCGGTTTACCGCGTTGTTGCCAGCGCCGCCGAGTCCAATTACCTTAATCCGAACCTCGCCCATAAAAGCTCCTTCAGAAGAAATTTTTGAACATCCCCTTGATGCGCTCCCAGAGTCCGCTGGCTGTGCCCTCTGCGTTGGGCTGCGGTTTGCCGGAGGCGGGTTTGCGGGTGGGCCTCAGGCCCCGCGAAGAGGGAGTCTGTAGGGCTAGGCTGGCGGCATGCCGCACGAGGCCCACCGCGGTAGCGTGGGTGGGGGCGGCCACCACATCGGCAAGCCCTTGCACCCCCAAGGGCTTGCCCATCCGCACCGGCAGGTTGAACTGCTTGCGGGCCAGCTCTTCCAAGCCTCGCACCATGCTACCTCCCCCGGTAAGGATTACCTTACCCACGGTGATTTCCAAAGGACCCAGGGCCTCGTCCACGCTTTGGCGGGCCAGGTGTAGGATTTCCCGCAGACGTGGGCGGATGATGCGGGCCAGCTCGGGCGCCTGATAGGAGACCTGGGTGGTGCCCTCCTGGCTGACCTCCAGCACCAGCTCTGGATCGGCCAGCTCCGGCAGGGCCGCGCCGTATTTTTTGGCCACCCTTTCGGCCTCCTCTACGGGAATTTGGAGCAGTTTGGCGATGTCTTGGGAGACGTGGTCGCCCCCCAGGGGAATCACCGCGGAGTGGGCCAGGCGTCCCTGCCGAAAGACCGCTACGTCGGTGGTACCACCGCCGATGTCCACTAGCATCACGGTCATGGAGAGCTCCTCCGGGGAGAGCACGGCCAGCCCCGAGGCGTAGGCCTGCAGCACCAGGCCTTCCACCTCGAGCCCCGCGTTCTCCACCGCCTTGCGCAGGTTGGCAAGGGGGCCTTTGCTCCCAGCGACCAGGTGCACGTCCACCTCCAGACGCACCCCGGCCATGCCGACGGGGTCGCGGATACCCTCCTGGCCGTCCACCCGGAAGTCCAGGGGCAGGGCGTGGATGAGCTCATAGTCTCCCTCAAAGGGGTAAGCCTTGGCCTGCTCAATGGCCCGCTCCACATCCGCGGGGGTGATCTGCTGTCCTCGCCGGATGGCTGCCAGGCCATGGCTGGTGACGCTGCGCACGTGGGCTCCAGCCACCCCCACCCAGACCCGCTCGGCCTTGACCCCGGCCACCCGCTCGGCCTGGAAAATGGCCTGGCGGATGGACTCGGTGGTGCGCTCGAGGTTGGTCACAACCCCCCGCCGCAGGCCCTGGGAAGGGACGGTTCCCTCGCCGATAACGTCCAGGATGCCATCCGGCGAGAGTTCACCGATGACTGCGGTTACTTTGGTGGTTCCAACGTCCAAACCTACGAGAATCATCGGCGAGCACTCACCCCCCAAGAATACACGTAGATGCGCTCGGCTCCAGACGGCCTAAGAGGGTTGGTGGCGGCACTTGGGCCTATTCTGCTGGCTTTGGCCCAATCTTGCAACTCCCTGACGTTTTTGGCCCATACTTTTAATTCCCCCTTCTCTACCTGATACCCCCCCACACCGAAGCGGATCCGCTCGGCATCGGGGAAAGTCTGCACCAGCAGGAGCAGATCGGCAAGGGGAGCTTGGCCCTGGCCCAAGAGGAGTGGGGCCCGCTGGGGGGCCCCAGGCAGGAGCACCCCGTCGGCGCTCAGCCCGTAGAGTTCTGGGCCCAGCCGCAGGCTGGCGATGGGCTCGCGCTCCTCCAGCACGATGCGCAGCCGCCCAGGCGCTGGGCGCTCGAGCCGAGCCGCCTTGACCCAGGGATTCTGCAGCAGGGGCTGAAGCTGCTGGGGCCGGGCCCAAAGCCAAGGGGAGCCCACCTCGAGCCCGGTCACCTGCCGAACGTAACCAGGGGAAAGCTGTCGGTTGCCCACCACCTCAACCTCCTCCACCGGAAGGGCCACTCGGGAACCGACGGCCAAAGAGGCCATCAGCAAAAGCCCCAACAACGCCCTAAGGGCTAGGGAACCACGCCCTCTGCTCTCCCTCATGGCACTACCTCCGCTTGAGGCTCAATTTCCCCCCATATCTCCCACTCCACCTCCAGCGGCAGCACCGCCTGCACCTTCTTGATAAGGCCGTACATATCCGCTGCGGTGGCCCCGCCCAGGTTGATGAGAAAGTTGCCGTGTTCGTGGCTGATCATGGCCCGCCCTACGGTGGTGCCCTTCAGGCCTGCAGCATCGATCATCCGTCCGGCCGAGTCGCCGGGGGGGTTTTTGAAGGCGCACCCTGCGCTTTTCCGCTTGGGCTGACCCTTTCGCGCCGCGTCTACCAGGGCGATCCGCGCCCGCACTGCTTCAGGAGAGGCCATGGACAGCCTGAGCCTGACCCGTGTCACGATACCCCCTTCGGGCAGCCGGGAGCCTCGGTAGGTGAAGCCGAGTTCGTGGGGCTGGTAGACGTGTAAGCCGCCATCGTGGAAGATTTCCACTTCTGCGAGCGCTCCGCTCATCTCCCCGAAGCGGGTACCCGCGTTCATCTTGACCGCTCCTCCTACCTGGGCCGGGACCCCATAGAGTCCCTCCAGCCCCGAAAGCCCCAGCCGGGCTGCCGCCTGGACCAGGCTGGGCACCATTGCTCCGGCCCCTACCCAGCCCGAGAGGTCAGGGTTCCACTGGGCAAACTCCCCGGCCAGCCGGATAACCCGCTCAGCCACCCCTCCATCGGCCACCAGCAGGTTGGAACCGTTGCCCAGCACGCGGTAGGGGGCCTCGGTGGCCCGCTTGAGGTCGTCCAGGGTTTCCACCGTCCAGACCTCGGCCTCTCCCCCCACCCCAAGGGTGGTAAGCCGGGCCATGGGCAGCCGTTCTACCCTCACACCGCCTCCTTCTCCGTTGCGAGCAGGCGTCCCAGCCTGGAGACGTTCCCAGCCCCAATCGTCAGGATAAGCTGCCCAGGGGCAGCGCTCCTGCGCAGGTAGCCCAGGGCCTCATCCCAGCTGCAGTAGCGGGCCTTTTTCCCCTGGGCCTTTAGGTGGGCCACGATGCCTTCTGCAATCTGGGCGCTGCTGAGCTGAAGCGGGGTTTCCCCTGCGCTGTAGACGTCCAGGATAATTGCCTCGTCGGCCAGCTCCAAAGCCCGGGCATAGAGCGGCCACTCCTGTTCGCTGCGCCCAAAGCGGTGGGGTTGGAAGACGGCCCGCACCTGAAGGCCGGTGCGGCGGGCGGCCTGCAGGAGGGCCTGAAGCTTGGTGGCATTGTGGGCGTAATCGTCTACGATCAGAGCGCCGTTGAGCTCACCCAGGCGTTCGAAGCGACGGGCGGCGCCGGTGTACCGGGCCAGCCCCTCCTGTACCGCCCCAAAGGGCAGCCCAGCCACCAGCGCTGCGCAGGCTGCGGCCAGGGCGTTGGCGATGTTGTGCTCACCCGGCACCTGGAGGAACACCTGGCCCAGGGGCCTGCCCTTCCAAACCAGGGTGAAGCGGCTGCTGAAGGCCTCCAGGCCTATATCTTGGGCACGGCAGTCGCCTTCGGTCAGGCCGAAGCGGCTTCTGGGGTAGCCCTGGGTGAGCTTCTCCAGCAGGCCCCAGCGGGGGTCCCCGTTGTAGACCACGTGCCCAGCCCGGCTGGCGAAGGCGCGCATGGCCTCTCGGAGGGCCTCAAAGGAGCTGTGGTAGTTAGGCCGGGCTGTGCCGTCCGGAGAGACGTGGTCGGCCTCCAGGTTGGTAATCACCGCCACGTCCAGGCTGAGGAAGCGGAAAAGGGGGTCGGACTCGTCTATCTCAGCGATGCGGTAGCGGCCCTGCCCAGCCCTGACGCTTCCCCCCAAAGGGCCGTACTCTGCGCCCAGCAGCACCGTGGGGTCGGCCTGGGCAGCTTGGAAGATGCTGTAGAGCATGGCGGTGGTGCTGGTCTTGCCGTGGGAACCGGTTACCCCCAGGCTAAAGCCGCCCTTCAGGATTTCGGCCACCACCTGGATCCGCCGCCAGACTGGGAGGCCCAGGGCTCGAGCCGCCCTTACCTCCGGCTCATCCTCAGGAATGGCGGTGGAGGCCACCAGGATGTCTACCCCCTCCAGGTGGGCCGGGCTGTGCCCTTGGTAGACCCGGATCCCCTCCCGCTCTAGGGCCTGGGTGAGTTCGGAGCTGTGCTGGTCGCAGCCGCTCACCCGGTGGCCGTCCTCGCGCAGAAGGCGGGCCAGCCCGCTCATGCCAATTCCCCCGATCCCCATCAGGTGATAGTGCCTCACACTACCTCCAGCACTGCTTGGGCCAGCCGCTGAGCGGCTCCGGCAGGAGACAACCCTTTGAGTTTAGCGCGGATTTGGTCCCGCGTGGAGGGTTCCAGAAGGGCCTCCAGCTCTCGTTCGAACTCGGCCCAGGAGGAAAGCCGCCGGGCTGCGCCTTGCTCAGCATAGAAGCCCACGTTGGCCCACTGGGCCCCGCCGTCTAGGTGGCTTGGTAGGGGCACCCCCAGCACCGGCACCTGGTGGAAAGCGGCCTCGGCTAGGGTACCAGCCCCGCAACGGGCGATGGCCAGGTCGGCCGCGCTCCAGGCCAGGGGGGCTTCCACATAGCCCCGGATGTGGTAGTGGGGTCTTTCCCTGGCCTTCATCTCCGCCTCCCAGCGGGGGCCGCACTGGTGCAGCACCTGCCAGTGGGAGAGGAGCGGGTAGAGCCGCCCGGGGAGTTCCCGGTTGAGCTCCTGGCTTCCCTGGCTGCCCCCCAGCACCAGAAGGGTAGGGCGGTGTGGGTCCAGGCCCAGCCGGGCTCGAGCCTCCTCTGCAGGATAGGACTCTTCCCGCACTGGGTAGCCCACCACCTGGGCCTTGGCGGCTAGGGATGGGGGTAGCGCCATGGGGGTGGCTAGGGCGAGTCGCCGGGCCAGCCGGGCGAGGGCCTGATTGGCCAGCCCCAGTTTGGCGTTTTGCTCGTGAACCACCAAAGGAATTCGCTTCAAGGCAGCCACAAAGGCCACCGGGAAGCCCGCATACCCGCCCATGCTGAGCACCGCTTTGGGCCTCAGTTCCCCCACGATCCGTTGAGCAGCCCCAAGCCCCCGCAGGAGCTTCAGGGCCTCCTTCGGGCGCAGGGCATCGCGGCTGAGCTTGCCGGCAGGGATGAGGTGGTAGGGCAGGCCGCTCCTGGGGAGCACCCGCTCCTCCAAGCCGCCCAGCGCCCCCACGTAGACCACCGCCAAACCCGCCTCCAACAAGGCCCGGGCGGCCGCCAGCCCCGGGTACAGGTGGCCGCCGGTGCCACCCCCAGTCACCACCACCTCCGCCTTCACAGCCGAACCTCCTTGGGGGTCTGGGCGAAGGCCTGCCGCGCGAGGCCGTGCAGCAGCCCCATGGCCACCCCGGCCATGAGCATGGCGTTGCCCCCTACGCTGACCAGGGGCAGCGGGGAGCCCCCAATGGGGAGCATACCCAGTACGGCCGCGATGTTGAGCGCGGCCTGCAAGCAGAGGTAGAGGGTTAGGCCCAGGGCCAAGACGCTCAGGGAACCCTCGAGGTGGGCCGCAATCTGCAGGCCTCGGGCGAGGATCAGCCACCAGGCCAGCAACAGCATGCCCCCTGCCAGCCAGCCCCCAGCCCAGATGATGGAGGCCAGAATGAAGTCGTTGTGGGATTCCGGCAGGTTGGGCATCCGGGCACCTGCGCCTTGGCCGAAGAGTCCCGCGTTGACGATCACTTTGTGGGCCTGGGTGATTTGATAAAGAGGACCCCGCGTGAGTTCAGGGGTGAGCTCAGCCACCCGGCCGCCCACGTAGGTCTGCCATCCGGAGAACCGCTCGTGGGCCTTCTCAAGCCGCTCCACGAAGACCCCAGAAAAGGCCAACAGGACCAGGCTGCCCGCAAACATAACGGCCAGCAGCCGCCGGGTAGGTACGCCGATGGCGAAGAGAAGCAGGCCTGCTAGGAAGAGCAGGAACAGGGCGGTGTCCAGGTCAGGCGAGATGAGGATCAGGGTGGAGGCCAGAACGATGGCTGTTACCGGGCCGATGATGGGGTAGTCGGCGGGCTTCTGGTGAAAGAAGGCGGCCAGATAGAGGGGGACCGCGAGTTTGGCCAGCTCGGAGGGCTGGAGGTTGAACCCAACCCCGGGGAGGTCGATGAAACGCCGCTCGCTGCCCGGGCCGAATCCGATGACCAGGTTTAGCCCCAGCAGGGCCAGGGTCAGCAGGAAGAAGGGTCGGGCCGTCCAGAGGGCCCAGCGGGGGTGGAGCCGCGAGACCAGCAGGGTGAGGCCTAGGGCCAGGAGCATGTTGCGCAGGTTCTCCAGGCTGTGCGCCTCCCGCACGCCCCGCATCCCGTCTGCGGCGGCTACCCCCAGCGCCGACAGCGCGAAGAGCAGAAGCTGGGCCAGCAGCAGGATGCTATCCACCTTGGCCTCCCAACGCGTGCACCACCTCTCGGAAGGCCCTGGAGCGCTCCTTGTAGTCCTTGAACTGGTCAAAAGAGGCAGCCAAGGGGGCCAGGAGCACGCTGCCCTCGGTGATCCGTTCCAGGGCCTCCCGAACAGCTCGTTCCAGGGCCAGCCGGCCGTTGGGCTCGCGAATCTCCACCACCTCGGCCAGTCCCTGGAAGGCCTGGGCCATGCGGGGCCCGTCCCGACCAATGGCGAGGATGAGGCCCACCCTGCGCCCCACCACCTCCCGTAGCTCCTCCACAGGGGCCCCTTTGTCTACCCCGCCTAGAACCCAGGCGATGGGGGCGGGCGCGGCTTCCAGCGCTGAGCGCACCGCGTCTAGGCGGGTGGCGATGGAGTCGTCTATGAAGACGACCCGCCCTATCCGGGCGAACACCTCATAGCGGGCCTCAGGCCAAGGGGCACTTTGGCCGAAGGGCTTGAGGTTTTCGGGGGTGGGGGCAAACGGCCAGGTGCGCTCAGGTTGTTCCCGCATTGCAATCCGGGCATAGGCCAACGCCGCCTGTAGGGCTGCATTGAGGTTGGTCTCGCGGGGGTTGGCGGCGGGTTCAAAGGGATAAAGCTGGGCTGGGCTTCCCTGGATGGCCCTGCGGATGCGGGCGTCTTGCGCGTTGTAGACCAGCGCATCCTGGGGGGTTAGGTTCTGGATGAGCTTGAGCTTGGCCTCGTGGTAGGCCTCCAGGCTTCCGTGCCGGTCCAGGTGGTCCACCCCCAGCAGGAGAAGCACCGCCACCCGAGGTCGGAAGTACCGGGTGCGCTCGAGCTGGAAGCTGGAGAGCTCGGCGACGGCCACCTCGGCCTCGTCCACCACGCTTGATAGGGGAGGGTCAATGTTGCCACCCTCCTTTGCATGAAAGCCCAAGGCCCTGAGAAAGTGAGCGGTGAATAGGGTGCAGCTTGTCTTTCCGGCGGTACCGGTGATGCCGATGAGGGGGGTCGTGGAGTGCCGGTACACCAGCTCGGCCTCCCCGATGACCTCGGCCCCGCCTTCCCGCAGGGCGGCCAGCCGGGGGTGGTTCAGGGGTACCCCAGGGGCGGCGATGACTTGCTGGTAGTGGCCTGGCCTGGGCTCGGGCTCCAGCTCAAAGCCCATCTCCAAGGCCCTTCGGGCCTCCTCAGGCTTCAGCGCATCGTCATAGAACCAAGCTGGCATTCCATGCCGCCGCAGGTAGCCCAGCACCCCCAGCCCGCTGCGTCCAAGGCCGTAGACGAGCCGCTTCATCCTTTTCCTCCCCAAAGGTGCGCTGCGAGAGCGGTGGTGAGGGCAGTGACCGCTACGAAACGGAAGACCACCTTGCTCTCGGACCAGCCCGACAGCTCAAAGTGGTGGTGGAGCGGGCTCATCTTGAGGAGGCGCCTGCCGGTGCGGCGGAAGTAGGCCACCTGAACCACCACCGAGAGCACCTCCAGCGCTGGGATGAGCGCAGCCAGCGGCAACCACCAGAGCTTCCCCTCCAGGATGAAAAGCCCCGCCACCAAAGCCCCCAGCGCCATGCTTCCGGTATCCCCCATGAAGACCGTGGCCCGCGGAGCGTTGTACCAAAGGAAGCCCAAAAGCCCCCCCAAGGCGGCCTGGGCGGTGGGCAGCCCCAGGAAGGGCAGCAGGAGAACCGCCGTTACACTGGCCAGCAGCCCGTCCACCCCGTCCGTGAAGTTGAAGGCATTGCAGGCCGCGATGACGACCAGGGTGATGAGGAGTACGTCCAGCGCCGGGTGGGGGGTGTACTGCACCAGCCTTGCGGCCCAGAGGGCGAAGATGAAGCTCATCAGGGCCTGCACGACCAGCTTCTCTCGAGCCCGCAGGGGCCTCCGCAGCGAACCGGCCAGGTCGTCGGCCAGACCCAACAAGGCCATGCCCAGGACCAGAAGCCAGAGGCCAGCCCACCGGTCGCCCCCCGACAGGGCGTACACCGAGGCGGCGGCTAGCAAAAAGGCTACCCCTCCCATGCTGGGGGTGCCGGCCTTGCTTAGGTGGCTTTGGGGGCCCTCCGCCCGCACCCGCTTTCCGAGGCCCAGGGCCTGCATGAGGGTAATCCAGAGGCCGGTGAAAAACCAGCTCAGGAGGAGGGCAGCGGCCAGGGTGTTCATGGTGTGCTCCAAGGTCGGCTGGGGGCGGCTGGCTCTAGGTTGCGCTGCAGGGCAACCAGGTGGCCTGCCTGCAGGGTGTAAAGGAAGCCCCCGTCGCTTTCCAGGCCCTCAAAAGCCCCTGGCCGGAAGCCCAGGCGCAGACCCTCTAGGCTTAGGCGGTAGAGACCCTCTGGGTTGAGGACGTAAAGCTCGTCCAGGACCACCGCAGCCTTGACCCCAGGTGGCAGCGGAACCCGCAGGCCGTCGGGCAGGCGCAGTGCCTCCTGACCAAAGGCGAAGATGTACCGTTCACTGGCCGCCAGGAAGGTGTAGCGGCCTCCGTGCAGCTGGCGACGCTCAAAGTAGACCCCCCTTTCGTCCAGCCAGTAGACCCCATCGGAGGTGCGCAGGGCGTCCTTGGCCCGGTAGGGCAGGGTGCCCAGGCCCGGGGCGAAGAGCCGGTCTTCTAGGCCCACCAGGGGGCTGGGCTTGGCCCGCACGAAGGTGGGCACCCCCGGAAGGGGGAAGTTTTCGCGGATGAAACCACCTTGATAGACGAGGAGCTGGAAGGGGTAGGCCGCCAGCAGCGTCTCGCCACTGCGGGCTACCGCCAGGGGAGGGGCGGGCAGGGCCAGCTCCAGGCCAACTGCGCGCACAAACCGCCCTTCCACGACACCTCCTTCGATGAGCAGGGGCTGAGAGGGTGGCTGGGTAGACGGTTGGGGTGCGCAGGCGGCAAGCCCCAAGACGAGCGCCAGCACGCCCCTTCTCATGCTCCCTCCCTGGGCCACAGCTCCAACAGCCGCTCCAACCCCACGCTACGCGAGGCCTTCAGGTAGACCAGGTCGCCTGGCTGGACGTTCTGCTGGAGGAACTGGATGGCCTCCTCCAGGGTTTCCAGGGCTACTCCCCCCACCTCGGCGGCCTGAGCTCGAGCGAAGGGACCGATGAAAACCCGGTGGGGGCTTACCTGGGCGGCCCAGTGGGCGGCCTCGAGGTGGTACCGCGGAGCCTCCTCCCCCAGCTCGGCCATCTGGCCCAGCACCAACCACTTGCGGCCGCGCTGGGTTTGGAGGAACTCGAGCCCTGCTTTCAGGGAAAGGGGGTTGGCGTTGTAGGCGTCGTTGAGGAAGCGTATTCCGCCAAGCTCGAGCTGCTGCATTCGTCCAGGAGGGAGCTTTAGCCAGGCTAGCCGCTCGGCGGTTTCCCCCAGGGGCTGGCCCAGCACCTCAGCCACGGCCAGCGCGGCCAGCGCTCCCAAAACGGCCCCCAACCCTGGATAGGGTAGGCGGACCCGTAGCTCCCCGTAGCGGAACTGGCTGGAGTCCAGGGCCAGCTCGAGGTCCCGGGCCTGGAAGTCGCCCTCGCCAATGCCATAGGTTTTGAGGCCGGGTATCCTCAGCTGTTCCGCTGCCTGAGCGCTTGCCAGCCGGACAGGGCTTGCCCACAGGAGCCAGCTTTCCTCCCGGATGACGTTTTCCAGGCTTCCGAGCCCTTCCAGGTGCTCCGCTCCCAGCGCCGTGAGCACCCCCAGATTGGGGCGAGCCAGGTAGGTGAGCTCGGCCATCTCCAGCGGTCGGTCAATCCCCAGCTCCACCACGCAGCCCGGAGCCTCCCCCAGGTGCAGGAAAAAGCGGGCCAGACCCGGTGCGTTGTTCAGGTTGCCTTCCGGTGCAGGCCAGCCTAGGCCCTGGGCTAGGCACTCTTTGGTGGTGGTCTTGCCCGAGCTGCCCCCCACCGCGACCACCGTACCCCCAAAGCGATCCCGCAGGGCCCGGCCCAGGACCAGAAGAGCTCGCTCAGGGTGGCGCACCTGCACTGCTCCGGGGTGCCCCTGGTCGGTGACCACGAAGGGCGCGCCCTTGGCCAGCGCCTCATGGGCAAAATCCCGCCCGTGGGCCTTGCTGCCCGGAAGGGCAAAAAAGGCTACTCCAGGACCGACCTGGCGTGAATCCCAGTGCAGGTCGTGGGCGGCCCTTACCCCGGGGTATGCCTTGCCGCCGGTGAGCTGGGCCACCCATTCCGGTCTGAGTTCTCCGCCTGTCCTTCCCTTCATAGCCTTATGAGTAAGGAGCTCAAGTTACACAAAACACACATCAGCGTACCAGTCTACCCCCAGGGGATGAGAGCTCCAACTGCGGTGGAATGCCCCACAGGGCCAGCAAGCCGGCGGCGATTTCCCGATAGATGGGGGCCGCCACCTGAGCGCCGTGGATGCGCCCGGCCTGGGGATGGAAGAGGACCACCACCACGGTAGCCCTGGGCCTTTCGGCGGGCACGAATCCGGCGAAAAGCGCGGTGTAGACCTCGTTGCTGTAGCGGCCATTCACCACCACCTGCGCGGTTCCGGTTTTCCCCGCCAGGGTGTACCCGGCCAGCCGGGCATTTTCGGTCATTCCCCGCGCCAGCGCTCTCCGGATGTCCTGGGCCACCTCAGGCCGGAAGACCCGTTCACTCCTACCAGGACTGCCATCGAAGAGGAGCGGTTGCCGGTAGGTGCCATCGGCGGCCAGGGTGTTGTAGGCGGCCGCTAAGTGCAGTGGGGTGATCAGGAAGCCCTGTCCGAAGGTGGCGTTGGCGTACTCCGCGGGGCCCCAACGGGCCAGCGGACGGAACAGGGGTGAGGCCACCTGCACGGCCACGGCCGGATGGGGAGGGGGCAGCAAGGCTTTGTCCATAAGGTGCAGCCGCTCAAAGTAGCGGTAGAGGGTTGCCCTGGGAAGCCGCTCGGCCAAAGTGGTGATGCCCACGTTGGAGGAGTACCTGAGCACCTCGGCCAGGGTGAGCGTCTCTGGGTGTTTGACCGCGTCGTTGATGGTCCATCCAGCCACCCGGCGGCTCATGGGGGCGTAGACCCGGGTTCCTAGCTGGGCTACCCCCTCTTCCAGGAGCACCGCGGCAGTGAGGGACTTTACGGTGGAGCCTGGTTCTATGGCCTGGGTAAAGGCGTGGTTGCGCCAGGAGAGGTCTTCCTGGGCGCCTTTGCGGGGTGCGGCAGGGTCAAAGGGGGGGGCGTTGGCCACGGCCAGAAGGCGGCCGGTCCGGGCCTCCATGACCAGGGCGGCTCCCCAGTCGGCGCGTGCGGACTGGGCGCCTCGCCAAAGGGCCCTCTCGGCGATGGCCTGGACTTGCGGTTGAATGGTGAGGCGCAGGCTTTGCCCTTGGGACAGGAGCGGTTCTAGGTCCAGCTCGAGCCCCGCCAAGCCCCTTCCGTTGGCCCGCTCACCAAACCCCAGGAGCTGGGTAGCGGAAAGCCCCAGCGGGTAGAGCCGAGGTTCCTCAGGGGTGCTCAGGGCCAGTGGGGTGCCATCGGCGGCTTCGAGCCGACCCCGTAGGGGTGAGGCCGAAGGGGATGGTTGCAGCGAGAGCCCGGGGGCGTTGTGCCACAGCAGGTAAAAACCATAGGCCAGGCTCAGCGCAAAGGCCAAAAAGGCCATTAGCACCGCCCAGCCTCGGCTTAGAGCGGCGCTTTGCTGTGGTCTTTCCAGCGGCCTCACGGAATCCTCCCTCCCTCAGCCCAGCGTCCCAGGCTCATGGGGATATACCCCTGTGCCTCAGCCCACTCGAGTAAGGCCAGAGGCGAGGTGAGTTGGTAGCGCTCCAGGTTGAGCCGCACCTCCCTTTGCCTCAGGTCGGCCTCGCGCCGGAGGAGGGCTTGCAGGCGGGCGGACTGCTGCTGGTTGTAGTGGCCCAGAGCGGTCAAGCCAACCATCAGCACGATGTAGACCGTTCCCCACCGCAGCGCGCTTTTCACCCTGGGCCTCCTTTGCGTTCGGCCACCCGCATCTTGGCGCTGCGGGCGCGGGGGTTCCGTTGCCTTTCCTCCTCGGAGGGGAGGATGGGTTTTTTGCTTAGGGGTACGAGCACTGCCGAGTTGCGTAAGAAGCGCTTGACCAGCCGGTCTTCCAGCGAGTGGAAGCTGATAACCACCAGCCGCCCCGAGGGCCTCAGGACCCGCTCGGCGGCCTCGAGCAGCGCCTCTAGAGCCCCCAGCTCGTCGTTTACGTGTATGCGCAGGGCTTGGAAGCTGCGCCGGGCAGGGTGCCCGGCGGAGCGGTAGCCGGTGGCCCGGCGGATGACCTCGGCCAGGTGGGTGGTGGTGCGGATGGGGCGATTTTGCACAATGAAGCGAGCAATCCGGCGGGCTTGTGGTTCCTCGCCGTACTCCTGGAGGATGCGGGCGATTTCGTCCTCGCTGTAGGTGTTCACCACCTGTTCTGCGGTGCGGTCGCCCTGGCCCATCCGCATATCCAGGGGGCCCTCTTTTTGGTAGCTGAAGCCACGGCTGGGGTCCTCCAGATGGAAGCTGGATACCCCTAGGTCGGCCAGAATCCCGTCCACCTGCCAGATGCCCAGCCTGCCCAGTTCGCTTTCCAGGTGGCGGAAGTTGGCCTCCACCAGGGTCAGGTTGGGAAGACCCAGGGCCCGGGCTCGAGCGATGGCCTCGGGGTCTTGGTCAAAGGCCACCACCCGCCCTCCTTGCTCCAGGATGCCCCGGGTGTGCCCGGCCCCTCCCAGAGTGGCGTCCACGTACAGCCCGCCAGGCCGAACGCCAAGCCAACTAAGGGCTTCTTGGTAGAGCACCGGGATGTGCTGCATGGGTTCTCCTTGGGAAGGGGCGAGCGTGAGCATGGCCTATCCAATCAGGCCGCGCAGGGCCTCGGGGGTGGTGGGGTTCTCCAGGAACTTGTTGATGCTCTCCCACCAGCGCTGCTCGCTCCAGAGCTCCAGACGGGTGGGGGCTCCCGCCACCACCGCCTCTCCGGTTTCTTCGAGGCCTGCAAACTTGCGCAGGGTGGGGGGGATGGTGATACGGGAGGCGTTGTCCATCTGGGTCTTGTGGGCGCCGGAGTATAGGAAGCGCACCAAAAGCTGGGCCGGTCGGTCAATGAGGGGAACGTTTTGAAGCTGCCGTTCGATGTTGCTCCAGGTATGCAAGGGGTAGAGGTACAAGCAGCCCTCGAGCCCCCGGGTGATGACCACCCCATCCTCGATGAACGAGCGAAAAGGGGGAGGGATGACTACCCGGCCCTTTTCATCGAGGCTGTACTGGTATTCACCGAAAGGCATCCCGCTGGCTCCTCACCTATATCCTTGGCGCCCCAACGGGCTGTTCCCACTCGAGGTGCCGCTCTGGAGGGTAATGTACCACGTTTTTCCCACTTTTTACCACTGAGCCCCACTTAACTCCCACTTTTTCCCACCTCCAGGGTGCCAAGTGGGCCGGTTTCCCACTGCACTGCTACGAGATCGTTTCCTCCCGACCACGCGGGAGCAGCCTCAGGGAGGCCATCCCCTAAGGGGGTTGGGGGACCATTGAGCACCGCTACGGGTCTGTTCGGGCCTCTCCACCCGGGCTGGGCTCATGCACAGCCTGGTCTGGCCCTTTCAAGCACTATGCCCTCAAAGACTGGTGGTCTTCGACGAGCCCTACCGCATAGGCTGCTATAACCCCGCCGCCGGGGAGGAGGAGTAGCGCCGCGACCCTAGACCATGCCCCCAGGAGGGGTTTGGCTGGGCTCCCACGGCTGAGGAGTGGAGCCCGAGCCCCCAGGACTACGATCCCGCCCTGTGGCGGGCCTTTGTGACCGCCCTGCCCCAGACCCACCTGCGCTGTTTGGCGGAGGGCGGGGGAGAGCTTTGGGCCGCGGGGACGATGGGCCAGGCCCCCTTCAACCGGCGGGTGCAGAGCATGCCCCCGGAGGAGCGCTTTCTCCAGGACATCTCGCGGGCCAGCTCCTTGGAAATCCACCTCCGCAGGCGCTTTCTGGAGAAGCAGCTTGAGGCCACCACCCCGGAGGCTTACAAACGCCCTTGCCAGGAAACAGCCCTCTCCCCTGCTCTTCTGGCCTACCGGTGGAACCAGGGGCCCGTGTTGGCGGCCCTTCTTCCCGTGGAGTGGGCCGTGCCTGAGCCCCTGGGCGGCCCAAAATTGCGGGGATACTGGCTCGTGGTATACTCCCTGGAGCGGAACCGTGGTCACGGGATACGCTGCAAGCGGGTTGTCCTGCCTAAAGGTCCCTTGGAGCGAGGTGGTATGGTTCAGAAAACCCCCCTGGCTTCCCTCCCTTCCCTCTCTTCCCTAGAGCTGGCCCGCTGGAGGTGGAGAGAGGTGAAGCGCTTCCTGGAGCGGCCGGAGGCCTACAATCCCGACGAGGCCCTGGTTCTTGTGGAGGAGTTTCCCCTTCTTGAGGAACATCTGCGGGATCTGTACGCCGAAGATCCCGAGCCTGCTCTGGCCCTAGCCCAGGAGATCTTTGCCGAGCGGGAGCGCCTCCTGGCCCAGGGCATCCGCCTCCCCGAGACGCCGGAAGCCCTGTTGAGCTGAGTCCTTCCCCCGGACCGGGAGGTAATTGAAGATCAAGCCCGTGAATCAGCCGAGCCCTCTTTGGGTTAGCGGTGAAGTGCGCAGCGGCGAACGCCTTACGCGGTAACGCCTACACAGCGCGCCCAGACGTTCTTGGTCTACCCGCAACACCTTCTATTGTGCGGGTCCACAGCTACAACCCGGCCAGATGGTGCCGCTTGGCCTCGCGGTGGTACATGAAGCTCAGGTA
>NZ_JANXCG010000056.1 GCF_025060375.1 Meiothermus sp.
GGAGTTCCCGGGCCTTCCGCGCTCCCCGCAAAACCTCTTTGCCAACCGTGGTAAGCTGCATCCGTGGGGACCCCCTCTCTCCTGGAGTGGTCCCCACATTTTTACTCCTCCAGTCTCACATGTGTCTGGCCGGGTTCAGGGATGGGCCATGCGGCCCCAGCCCCTAGGGTTCTTTTGAGGCCAGCCTCTACGATCCGAACACCCCCGCTCAGGCCTCCGCCATCCTGTCTGCCCCTCCGGTCCTGCTAACCCCGCCCGCACCCCCCCAACTGCCCGGCCCAGGCCGGACAGACCAAGCGGTGTCCGAACCGACGGTTCCGGTTCCAGGGTGCTGAGCAGCGGCCAGGCCACCCTCCCCTCGCAGGCCGGCAAAAACCGCTTGCAACGGTCCGTAGCAAAACCCGAAGGCCATCCCAACTCGGAGACCTGCCGACGAAGACCCATCCTACTTCTCGAAAGAGCCTTTAGACTAAGGCCGCTTTGAGGACCCTACCGCTCCTTTTGCTCCTTTTGGCAACAGGCGTGCGAAGCCAAGACATCCCGCCGGTGCGCGTGGGTGGACACCCGGGTTTCACCCGGGTGGTTCTCGACCTGCCCAAAGGGGCCACCTACGAGATAGAGCCCCTGGGCGCAGCGCTTCGGGTTACCCTGAGAGGGGTAGGGGTAAGCCCTGGGATACGGTTCGTAGAGCGGCCTGAGCTGGCCGGGTACGTGCTGGAACAGCACGAGGATAGGGCGGTGTTGCTGTTGCTCACCCCCCAGGGCGCCACCCCTCGATCGGGCTACCGCACCTTATCCCTCCCCGCTTTGGAAGGGGAGGGTGAGCGGCTGGTGGTTGACCTCTCAGGGGCCTTCGTGGATAGGAGCCCGCTTACCCCACAACCCGCCTTCCGCTTCGTTAGGGCCAGCGGACGGCGCTTCTCGGTGGTGGTGGACGCCGGTCATGGGGGAAGCGACCCAGGAGCCCTAGGACCGGTGGCGGAGAAATGGGTCACCCTGGAGCTAGCCCTACGGGTGCGCCGCTTCCTCCAGGAGGCTGGGGTAGAGGTGGTCTTGACCCGAGAGGGGGATACGGCCCTTTCCGCTGACAAGCGGACCGACCTGTCGTACCGAGCGGCGCTGGCCAACGGCAAACACCTGTTCGTCTCCATCCACGCCAACGCTGCCCCGCCTGGGAAGGCCGAGGGATGGTGTGGTCTGGAGGTCTACTACCACGGCCCACCCGGGGCACGGCCCTTTTTCCCCTCCCCTGCACCGCTGCCCCCCACCCCATCCCCTCTGGTCACCACGCCCATGGAGCTCGCCGCACCGCTTCAGCCGGGAGGGCTCGAGCCCACCCCAACCGACCTCGAGGACACCCCCTCCCCCGCTCCAAGGATGAACTCTCTGCGCCGTCAGGAGCTCTCCCGGAGCCTGGCCAGCCGCGTGCTGGCCCACATGCTGGGGACCACCGCAGCCTTCAACCGAGGGGTGCGCAGCGCCGACTTCTACGTGTTGCGCCACACCACAGTGCCAGCTGTTCTGGTTGAGGTTGGCTACCTTAGCCACCCCCTGGAGGGGTTGAACCTCACCGACCCCCACTACCTCGACCGGCTGGCCTACGGCCTTGCTCAAGGGGTGCTCGCCTACCTGGAAAACGACCACCCGCTGGAACCCAGCCCCTAGGCTGGCAGCGTCCGGCCCCGTCTGCTACCCTACTGGGCATGGACTGGCTCCTGAACCTCCTGCTGATTGCGCTAGGCGTGGTGCTCCTGTACTTTGGGGGAGAGGCCTTGGTCAAAAATGCGGTGGTGTTGGCCCGAAGCTGGGGGGTGAGCACCATGGTGGTGGGGCTGACAGTGGTGGCCTTCGGGACCAGCAGCCCCGAGCTGGCCGCCAGCCTGGCAGCCGCGCTTTCAGGCAGTCCAGCCATCGCCCTTGGGAACGTGGTGGGCTCCAATATCCTGAACATCTTGCTCATCCTGGGCCTCACAGCCCTAATTCAACCCATCAGAACCCAGGCCCTTTTCATCAAACGGGAGATGCCCATCTTGATTGGAACCACGGCCCTGCTCTTTCCCATGGTCTACTTTGACGGGCAGATCGGCCGCGGGGAGGGAATCTTGCTGCTGCTTCTGCTCGGCCTTTACATCTGGTTCCTGTTCCGGGATGGTGAGGAAAGCGCGGAGGTACAGCAAGAATTCGACCAGGAGTACGGCCGGCCCTCGCAGGCAAGCTGGAAAAGCTACCTTGGGGTCGTTCTAGGGCTGGTGCTGCTGGGCGTGGGGGCTCGCGTCCTCACGAAAGGATCGGTTGCCCTGGCCCAGGCCCTTGGGGTGCCCGAGCTGGTCATCGGCCTCACGGTGGTTGCTTTGGGCACCAGCCTCCCCGAGGTGGCGGCCTCCATTACCGCCGCCCTGCGGCATGAGCCGGACATCGCTTTGGGCAACATCGTAGGCTCAAACATCTTCAACATCCTGGGTATCCTGGGCGCCACGGCCTCGGTGGCGCCGATAAGCCTCCCTTGGGAGAGCGTGGCCCGGGACGCATGGGTAATGCTTGGGGCCAGCCTTTTGCTCTGGCCTTTTCTGGCCACAGGGCTACGCCTAGGGCGACGCGAAGGTGGGGTTTTTCTGGGCCTGTATGCCCTTTACATCGTCTGGATTCTGCACAGCTCGCAAGGGGCCTAGCCCTAGGGGGAGCAAAGCCCCACCACTGCCCGCTCCAGGGCCAGGCGTGGGTCCTTCCCGGTTTTGGCCGCCAGCTCGGCTTCCAAAAGGATTTCCAGGGCCCGCCCCACTGCCTCGCCGCTCATCCCCTTGGCCAGGGACAAGGCCTGCTTGGCGGCGAGAGGGTGAAGGCCAAGGGCTTTCGCCAAAGCCCCCTCCCCAAGGAAAGGTTCATCCCGCAGGAGGGCCCAAGCCTTGGCCACCTGCACGTACTGCCAGGAAAGAGCCGCCAGGATGCGCAAAGGGTCTTCACCCCGCTCCAGAAGGTCGCGCCCTAGGCGCAAGGCTTGGGTGAGCCGGCCCTCCGCAGTGGCGCGCACCAGCTCAAACCCCGAAAGGGGAGGGTCCAGGGCCACCAGGGCCTGTACCTTTTCCAGGGTGAGGGGAGGGGTTGCTAGGGTGAGCTTGCGCAGCTCCTGATCGAGGGCCTCCAGGCCCATGGGGTTCTCCCTACCCCCCACCAGGCCAGCCAGGTAGGAGGCAACCGCCCCGCTCAGCCTAAGCCCGTGGTGGCGGGCGCGGTTGGCTACCCACTGGGCCAGCTCCCTGGGGCCTGGGACGGGGTGGTCGCGCCTTTGGGCCCTCTCGGCGTACCAGCGGCCCCGGGACGCGCTCGGCTTGGGATCAAGGAGCAGGACCACAGCCCCTTTAGGCAGGGCTTCCAGCACCTCCCGCAAGGGCTTCCAGTCGGCCTCGGCCAGCTCGCGCAGGTCCACCAGGGCTCCACCAGGACCAAACAGCCCCCCCTGAACCTCCTGAGCCACGAGAGCGGCGTCGGGAGGCACCAAGCGGAGCGGAAGACCCTGCAGGCGGGCCTCCTGCAGGAGGGCCTCGCGAGCTAAGAAGGGCTCACCGGTGAAGACCAGTATCATTGCGCCGGCGTCTCGGTCTCGGGCGCGGTGGAAAGGGGGGCGGGCTTTCGAGGGTCTTCCTCCTCAGGAAGCCGGACCCCTTGGGTTTTGGCGTAATCCCACCAGAGCTGCAGGAGCTGGGGCTCGAGCTCCATGGTCATCCCCTGGGCCCGGTTGAGCTCGTTGCGGGGCAGGCCGTTGTTGACCACCAGCCCCACCGGGTCTAGGGTAAACTTGGCCCAGGCCTGGCCGTCCCGGGTCACGTACACATGCGGCTTCTCCTGGGCGCTGCCCGACTTTACGTAGAAGCGGAAACCAGCGCGGCGCAAAAGGGTCAGCACGCCCTTAGTCTACTGTCTTGAACCCAGCGCCGGTAGAATTGCAGGAGCGGTGCTGCGGCTTCGGTTTATCCTGGCTCTGGCCATACTGGCGGGGTTCTTCTTCTACAGCTGGCGCGGCTTGGGCGAGCTTTTCCGGGAGCGAGGCCGCTACACCGATGCGCTGGGTCTGATCCCCGCGGCCACCCCTCCACTGCGGTTTGGGGTGCCCTCTTTGCAGGAGCTGGCGGTCCGCTACCACCTGGACCCCAAACAGGCCACCTGCGCCCTCTGCCATGTAGGGGCCGAGGGGAGTGGGAATTTCAACCCTTTCGGCCAGGACTACCGGGCCGCAGTGCAGCGGCTCTTAGCGGAGATGGAAGGTGCCGAGCGCAAGAGCATCTTCCAGCTCAGCCCGACCCAGGTTCGCCAGGCCCTCGCGGAGGCTACCCGCGACGGTTTGGACTCGGATGGGGACGGCTACGACAACGACCTGGAGCTGCTCTTCGGCTTCCACCCCGGGGACGGGGCCTCTCGGCCCAGTCGGCCGGCCGAGGTTCTGCTGGTCCATCGGGAGCGGCTACGCCAGGCGGCGCGCTCGAGCCAGCTCGAAGCCCTCCTGCGCCGGGGAGCAGGAAGACCAGCGGACCCGGGTTTCTGGGGTCACCCGGAAGGAGGCATCCCCCTAGTGCGGCTCGAGCGGCTGGCGCTATACCAGGCCGCGCTGGAGGCCCCCTAGATGCCCAGGCTCCCCACCCGCTGCTTCTCCACCGGAAGCCCAGTCAGCCCGTTGAAGGCGTCTACCTCCTCCAAGAAGCGGTGGAACAGGTAAAGCGAGTCGTGGGGGCCAGGACAGGCTTCGGGGTGGTACTGGACGCTGAAGACCGGATAGCGCAGGTGGGCCATACCCTCCAGCGTCCCGTCGTTGAGGTTGATGTGGGTAGGCCTGAAGTCCTTGAGGGTGTCAGGGTCTACCGCGTAGCCGTGGTTTTGGCTGGTGATTTCAATCTTGCCGGTGAGCAGGTTCTTGACCGGGTGGTTGGCCCCCCGGTGGCCGAACTTGAGCTTAAAGGTGCGCCCCCCTGCCGCCAGGCCCAGCAGCTGGTGCCCCAGGCAGATGCCAAAGGTAGGCAGAAGGCCCATCAGCTTCCAGAGGGTCTCGTGGGCGTAGCGGGGCATGCTAGGGTCGCCGGGTCCGTTGGAGACGAAGAGGCCGTGGGGCTCTAGGGCCATAATCTGCGCCGGGCCGGTCTTGCCCGGCACCACGATCAGCTCAAACCCCAGCTCGGCCATGTAGCGCATCTGGGCGTGCTTGATGCCGAAGTCCATCACCACCACCCGGCGGGAGCCTTTGAAGGTGGGGAACTGGTAGGGTAGCGGGGTGGAGACCTCCGGCGTCATGTCCCGCCCGTCAATGTCGGTCCAGCGGCGCGCCTCTTCCTGCAGGGCCGAGAGGTCTTCTGGGGTAAAGCGATGGTCAGGTGAACCAAAGTAGCTGGCATGGGCAATCACCCCCTTGAGCACACCCCCCTCGCGAATTTTGCGCACCAGGGCCCGGGTATCTATGCCCTCCAGCCCCACCACACCGGTGTCCTGAAGGAACGCCTCCAGGCTCTGCTGAGCCCGGGGGCCCGCAGCATAGCGGCTGAACTCCCGGGCCACAAAGCCTCGCACCCAGGGCCGGTTGCTCTCCATGTCAAAGACGTTCACCCCATAGTTGCCCTGGTGGGGGTAGGTCATCACCACAATCTGCCCGTTGTAGCTAGGGTCGGTCAGGATTTCCTGATAACCGGTCTGGGCGGTGTTGAAGACCACCTCCCCCACACTCTTGCCCCGGTGCCCAAAGGCGTAGCCGTGGTAGACGGTCCCGTCCTCCAGCACCAACACTGCGCGCTCTCTCATCTCATCCCCCACTCCATCCTACGGGCCACTGGTGGGCCTTTTGTAAGCCTCTTCCGGGCTCAGGATCTTGGTCACCCCAATCTCACGGCAGTTGTCGTAAAAGGGGCAGGCGCTGCACTCGGCGTAGACCTTGGGCGGCAGGGCTTCGCGGGTGGTCACGTGGTAGCCCAGGCTGGTGAAGAACCGAACCTGCAGCGTCCAGGCGAAGATCTGAGGAATGCCCAGGTCCTTGGCCTCCCGCTCGGCGGCCAGGGCAATCCAGCGCCCCAAACCCTGCCCCTGCCGCTCAGGGTGGATGGCCAGCCCCCGCACCTCAGCGATGTCGTGCCAAAGGATGTGCAGGGCCCCGCTCCCAACGATGTGGCCGTCCTCGTCCTCAAGTACGAAGAAGTCGCGCAGGTTCTCGTAGAGGTGGTTGTGGCTGCGCACCAGCATCAGGCCCCGTTCGGCCCAGTATCGGATGAGCTGGTAAATCTGGTCCACATCCTTTATGCGGGCCTTGCGCAGCTCCACGTCGGCCTCGCGGCGCACCTTGGGCAAAGGGGTGGTGGCCAGTTCAACGGGGTCGCTCATGCCTCTACCTCAATCTTGGCCTGGCTAAGGGCCTGCCGCACCGCTTCAGGCGCGGTACCCCCGTAGCTTTTTCGGCGGTGGATGGCCGTCTCCAAACGGGTGAGGGATAGGGCCTCCTCGCCGAACAAAGGATGGAAGCCTTGCAGCTCAGCGAGGCTCAGGTCGCGCAGCTCCTTGCCCGACTCAGCGCAGTGGCGCACAACGCGCCCTACCACATGGTGGGCCTCCCGGAAGGGCACCCCCCGCAGGGCCAGGTAGTCGGCCAGTTCGGTAGCCAGGGAAAAGCCCGACTCGGCGGCTCGAGCCATGGCTTCGGGGTTCCAGCGGAGGCCCGGCAACATGGCCGCAAGCAGCCGGACCGAGGCCCGGTAGGTGTCCACCGCATCGAAGAGGGGTTCCTTGTCCTCCTGGAGGTCTTTGTTGTAGGCCAGGGGAAGCCCCTTGGTCAGGGTGGCCAGGGCCACGAAACTCCCCAGCACCCGCCCCACCTTGGCCCGGATCAGCTCCGCGTGGTCGGCGTTCTTCTTCTGGGGCATGATGGAGGAGCCGGTGGAGAAGGCATCCGGCAGGGTTACAAAGCCGAATTCAAAGGTGGAGTAGAGGACTATCTCCTCGGCCAGCCGCGAGAGGTGGACCTGACCAATGGTCAAAGCGGCCAGAGCTTCTAGGACGAAGTCGCGCGAGGCCACCGCATCCAGGGAGTTGCGCATGGGCCGGTCAAAACCCAGCGCCTGGGCCGTGTAGTGGCGGTCTATGGGAAAGCCCGTTCCCGCGAGCGCCGCCGCTCCCAAAGGGGACTCGTTGAGCCGCCTTAGCGCATCCTGGATACGTCCTGTGTCGCGGGTCAGCATCTCGTAGTAGGCCAAGAACCAGTGGGAAAGGAGGACCGGCATGGCCCTCTGCAGGTGGGTATAGCCGGGCAGGACGAGGGGAGGCTCGAGGTACCGCTCAGCCTCCTCCACCAGCACCCTGCGCAAGGTCCTGAGTTCCTCCAGCAAGGCGGTGAGCTCACCCCGCAACCACAACCGCAGGTCAGTGGCCACCTGGTCGTTGCGGCTGCGAGCGGTGTGCAGCTTGCCCCCCACCGGGCCCACCAGCTCGGTGAGGCGGGCCTCTATGTTCATGTGCACGTCCTCGAGCTCCTCCCGCCAGGGAAAGCGGTCCTCCAGAATTTCCTGGCGCACCCTCAGAAGCCCCTGGCGAATCTGCTCGGCCTCCTCGGGGCTCAGGATGCCCTGGCGGGCCAGCATGGCCGCATGGGCCAGCGAGCCCTCAATGTCCACCAGGGCGAGCCGCTGGTCGAAGCTCCAGGAGGCGTTGAACTCCTGCGCAATCTTGCTGGGCGCCTCGCTGAAGCGCCCTCCCCAGGTCCTCTGCAGCTTCCCGCTCAACGCCCCTCCTAGTCCTTGGGCTGGGCCTTGGCCCGCACCCGAAGGCGCAGCGCGTTCAACTTGATGAAACCCTCGGCGTCGGCCTGGTTGTAGCCGCCCTTCTCGTCAAAGGAGACCAGGCTCTTATCGTAAAGCGAGAGCGGCGACCTGCGACCCACCATGATGATGTTCCCCTTGTAGAGCTTGAAGCGCACCGTTCCGGTCACGGTCTTGGCCACATGGTCCATATAGGCCTGCAGGGCCTCCCGCTCGGGGGCAAACCAGAAGCCGTTGTAAACCAGCTCAGCGTACTTAATCCCGAGTTGGTCGCGCTGACGCAACACCTCCCGGTCCACGGTGAGGCTCTCTATGGCCCGCCGGGCGTGGTAGATGAGGGTACCCCCCGGGGTCTCGTAGACCCCGCGCGACTTCATGCCCACAAAGCGGTTTTCCACCAGGTCTACCCGCCCAATCCCATGCCGCCCACCGATCTCGTTGAGCCGGGCCAGCAGGCTCGCAGGGGAAAGCCGCTCGCCGTTTACCGCCACCACGTCGCCGCCCTCGAGCTCTAGCTCCACCAGCTCAGGCTCATCGGGGGCGTCCCAGGGGTCCTGGGTCATGCGGAACATCCCCGAGGGGGGCTCAGCCCAAGGGTCCTCCAGAACGCCGCCCTCAAAGGAGTTGTGCAGCAGGTTGGAGTCCACGCTGTAGGGTTTTTCGGGGGTAGTGGGCACCGGGATGCCGTGGAGGGCAGCGTACTCCATCATCTGCGTGCGGCTTACCAGGTCCCACTCCCGCCAAGGCGCAATGACCTTTATGTCGGGTTTTAGGGCATAGGCGGTGAGCTCAAAGCGCACCTGGTCGTTGCCCTTGCCGGTGGCCCCGTGGGCGATGGCCTCAGCCCCCTCCTCCTGAGCAATGCGCACAAGGTGCTTGGCGATGAGGGGGCGAGCAATAGAGGTACCCAACAGATAGTAGCCCTCATACAAGGCCCCGGAACGCATCATGGGAAAGACAAAGTCCCGCACGAACTCCTCGCGCAGGTCCAAGGCGTAGGCCTTGGACGCCCCAGTTCTCAAGGCTTTCTGCCGCGCCTCTTCCACTTCCTCGCCTTGACCAATGTCGGCGGTGAAGGTGATGACCTCGGCGTTGTAGTTCTCAATCAGCCACTTGAGGATAATGCTGGTGTCCAGGCCGCCGGAGTACGCAAGCACGATCTTCATCCATTCACCTCTTGAGCCGGGAAGACGCCCCGCACGAAGCTACACACTACAGCCTCGCCCCGGCGGACACAACCACCGTCCACCCCCAACGCATCGCATAAGTATACGAAGCCCCTCCTGGTCAGTCAAGTTCTCTCCCCCGGAGGGCAGGAGAAACCGCCTCCTTATCTGCATTTTTATAAAAGCCGTGGGGACAGCCCGCCCAAGCCTTCACCCCAACGGGGAAGGGGGCTTCTGGTAGCCTGGGCCCATGGAGTGGATGTACGCCGGTCTGGCCGGCTACCTGCTGGGCTCGCTGCCCTTCGCCTACTGGTTTGGGATACTGCAAAACAAGAACCTGTTGACCGAAGGCTCAGGAAACATCGGTGCCCGCAACGCCTGGCGGGTGCTGGGGGCGGTGCCTGGGCTTATGGTGCTGGTGCTGGACATCGCAAAGGGCCTGATGGCGGTGGCCTTGGGAGAGTTCCTGGCCCAGCACCCTGGGGGAGGGCTCCTGGGGGGAAGCCTGGCGGTGTGGGGCCACTGCTACTCAGTCTGGCTCCTGGGACGGGGCGGAAAGGGCATTGCCCCCAGCCTAGGGGTTCTCTTCGCAGTCCACCCAGCGCTGCTGGGGGTGGCCTTTGGGTCTTTCGGGCTGGCCTACCTGCTCACCCGCCACCCCTACCGAAGCGTTCTGCTTTCAGCGCTGGTCTTTCCGCTGGCCTCGAGCTCGCTGGGGGCAAGTCTGGCCTACCTCTGGTTCGGCTTTGGGGTGGCTGTACCAGTGGTGCTCAAGCACCTGGCCGATTGGAACCGACGTCCCTAAGACACAGCCCAAGGAGCTGCTAAGCTTGCCCTAGGTGAGAAGGATGCTGGACGAGACGCTGGTTAGCGAGGTGTTGGGACAGGCCCGAAGAGGAGGGGCCAGCTTTGCCGAGCTGTACGTGGAGCGCTGGCGGCGGCGGGCTGTGCGGCTGCTCTCTGGCGAGGTGAAGGAGGCCACCAGCGGGATAGAGTACGGGGCAGGGCTCAGGCTCTTCTACGGCACTGAGGTGGTCTACGGCTACACCAACGACCTAAGCCCAGAGGGGCTGCTGGAGGTCAGCGAGACCTTGGTGCGCTTGAAGGGCCAGGCCGGCCAGGTGGACCAAGCCGGGCGGGGCGGGCTCGACTTTCGCAAGGCGGTGGCCCAAGGGCTGCACGCCCCGGTGGTACCCCTTTCCGCACGGGACAAGCGCTACCGGCTGGAGCGCCTTCTGGAGGCCGAGGCGGGGGCCCGGGTGGGCCCCGAGATCGTACAGGTGCAAACCCAGCTTCTGGAGTGGGAGCAGGAGGTGCTGGTGGCCAACAGCGAGGGGGCCTGGTGCGAGGACCGCCGGGTGCGCACCCGGCTCTACGTAACCGCCATCGCCCAGGGCGAGGGGGGCCTACAGACCGGGGTGGCAGGACCAGGCCTCTCGGTGGGCCTGGAGCTCTTTGACCGCTACCCCCCTGCTGAGGTAGGGCGCAAGGCGGGCCTGCAGGCCCTCACCAACCTGCGGGCCAAGCCCGCACCGGCAGGTCCTATGCCGGTGGTCATCGGCAACGGCTTCGGGGGGGTCATCTTCCACGAGGCCTTAGGTCATCTGCTCGAGACCACCTCCGTGGCCCGCAAGACCAGCGTCCTGGCCGACCGACTGGGCGAAAAGGTGGCTGCCGACTGCGTGACCTACATTGACGACGGAACCATCCCGCACGGCTGGGGCTCCTCGGAGTTCGATGATGAGGGCCGGCCTACCGAGCGCACCGTGCTGATCGAAAACGGGGTGCTGAAAAGCTACATGGTAGACCGCTGGGGCAGCCTCCTCACCGGCTACCGGCCCACCGGCTCGGGCCGCCGCCAAGACTACACCTTCGCCCCCACCAGCCGGATGCGCAACACCTTCATTGCCCCCGGCAACACGCCCAAGGAGAAGCTCTTTGAGGGCGTTGAGTTCGGCCTCTATGCCGCCGACTTGGGCGGCGGACAGGTGTTGCCCGGCTCTGGGGAGTACAACTTTGCCGTGAAGGAAGGCTACATCATCCGCCATGGGCGCGTTGAGGAGCCCGTGCGGGGGGCCATGCTGGTGGGCAAGGGTCCTGAGAGCATAAAGCGCATCGTGGCGGTGTCGGACGACCTGGAGATGGGCCCCGGTATGTGCGGCTCGCTTTCGGGCAGCCTACCGGTGGAGGTGGGCCAGCCCCACCTGCTCATTTCGGAGATTGTGGTAGGGGGACAGGCCTGAGCCTGAGGGAGGGCACATGACCTTTGAGGAAGCCAAAGACTACCTTTTGCGCAAGGCTCGGGAGCTGGGGCTGGAGCTCGAGGTGCTGGCCGCAAAGAACCGCGAGCTCGCGGTGCAGGCCCGGGAGGGCCGGATTGAGGAAATCACCCAGGCCAACCAGGGTGGCGTGGGGGTCCGGGCAGTGGTGGCGGGCAAGACCGGCTACGCCTACACCGAGGAGCTGACCCCAGAAGCCCTGGACTGGGTCTTGCAGGAGGCCCGCGAAAACGCCCTGTTGCAATCGGAGGCAGGGGGGTTCCTACCGGTCGGCGGAGCGCTGGGCCGGCACGACCTTCTGGGCGAAGGGCTTTCGGCCCCGCTGGAGCAAAAACGCCAAAAGGCCCTGGACCTCGAGGCGGGCCTGCGGGTTGACCCTCGGGTCAAACAGGTGCAGATGACCCGTTACGCCGAGCACGAGACCCAGGCCATCCTGGGCTCCACCGGGGGGGTCTCTGGGGCTTTCCGCAACGGCTATGCCCTGCTCCTGACCAACGCCGTGATGGGCGAGGGGCAGAGCCTCAAACAGGGCTACGAGTTCGAGCTGGCCAAGGAGTTCCACGCTCTCGAGCCAGGCCGCACCGCCCAGGCGTTCCTACAGAACACCGGCCGCCTGCTGGGGGCCCGCCCCCTCAAGACCGGGCGCTACAGGGCCTACTTTGAACCCAAAGCCTTCGCCCAGCTGCTGGGCACCATGGGCTGGTTCCTGCTCTCGGCTAAGAACGTGCTGGAGGGTAAGAGCCTCCTGGCAGGCAAAATCGGCCAAAAGGTAGCCTCGGAGATCTTCACCCTGGTAGACGACCCCACCCTCCCGGGCGGGCTGGCCTCCCGCCCCTTTGACGCCGAGGGCACCCCCTCCAAGCGGACGGTGCTTATTGAGCGGGGGGTCTTGCGCACCTTCGCCCACAATGCCGAAACCGCCCGCAAGATGGGGGCCGAGAACACCGGCCACGCCGCCCGCAGCTACAAGGGGGTGCTGGGCGTCGCCCCTACCAACCTCTTCGTGGAGCCGGGCCAGGGGGTCAGACCCGACAGAGGGGTTGTGATCACCGACCTGATGGGCCTGCATGCTGGGGCCAATCCCATCTCGGGCGAGTTCAGCCTACAGGCCCTGGGCCTCTGGGTGGAGGGGGGCGAGGTAGCCTACCCGGTGGAGAACTTTACCGTGGCGGGGAATTTCCTGGAGCTCCTCTCCCGCATCACCGCCTTGGGAACGGAGCTCGAGTGGAACCCCATGATGGGCATCGTGGGCTCGCCCATGGTAGAGGTAGCCGAGCTGTCCTTTGCTGGGGCTTAGAATGCGCGGCTACCGGGTCGGGCAGGCCCTGCGGGTTGAGTTTTGGAAATACCCCGGCCACACCCTCCACTACTGGTGGGAAGCAGAGGTGGCCGAGCTACGGGAGGAAGGGGTGCTGGTCCACATGCCGATCGGCTTTCGCTTCCACCACGAGAGCAAAGGGCGCGTGGTGGAGGTGCCCCACCAGGCCTACGTGGCCTTCTTTGCGGACCGCTGGTACTCAGGAGGGCCCGACCTGGACGCCCAAGGACGGGTTCTGGAGTACTACTGGAACATCCAGACCCCTCCGCAGTTTGAGGAGGGCCGCATCTGGCAGTACGACCTAGAGATAGATGTCCGGTGCAAGGCCGACCACACCTGCCAAACCCTGGACCTAGAGGAGTTCGCCACCAAGCTCCCGTTCTATCCAGCCGAGTGGGTGGAAAGGGCCAGGAAAGCGGTGGAAGAGGTGGAGGCCCATATGCGGCGGTGGGCCTGGCCTGTGCGGCCGCCAGCCCAGGGAGGAGACTGGCTGGAGCGGGTCTGAGGGCTTGACCCCACACCCCAGGCGGGGGACAATCTACGGATATGCGAGGCCTGTCCAACCGTGTCCGGACCCTGAAGCCCTCCGCCACCGTAGCGGTGAACGCCAAGGCCATGGAGCTACGGCGACAGGGGGTAGATCTCATCGCCATGACCGCCGGGGAGCCCGACTTCGACACCCCTCAGTTCATCAAGGAGGCGGCCATACGGGCCCTGGCCGCGGGCAAGACCAAGTACGCCCCGCCCGCCGGCATCCCAGAGTTGCGGGAGGCCATCAGCGCGAAGTTCAAGCGCGAAAACGGACTGGAAATACCCCCGGAGGCCACCGTGGTCACGGTGGGCGGCAAGCAGGCCCTATTCAATCTCTTCCAGGCTATCCTCAACCCTGGGGACGAGGTCATCGTCATCGGCCCTTACTGGGTTAGCTATCCCGAGATGGTGCGCTTCGCCGAGGGGGTGCCGGTGGAGGTGCTCACCGGCCCCGAGTCGGGCTTCATCCCCGACCCTGCCGATATCGAGCGCAGGATAACCTCCCGCACCAAGGCCATCGTGGTCAACTCCCCGGGAAACCCCACCGGTGCGGTCTACCCCAAGGAGGTGCTCACGGCCATCGCCGAGCTGGCCCAGAAATATGACCTCTACGTGGTTTCCGACGAAATCTACGAGCACCTCATCTACGAAGGCGAGCACTTCTCCCCCGCGCGGGTCGCCCCTGAGCATACCATCACCGTCAACGGCGCGGCCAAAGCCTTCGCTATGACTGGCTGGCGCATCGGCTATGCAGGTGGCCCTAAAGAGGTCATCAAGGGCATCATCGATGTTTCCAGCCAGTCCACCACCAGCCCCGATACCATCGCCCAGTGGGCTATGGTGGAGGCCCTAAACAACGTGGAGGAAGCCCAGCGCTTTATCACCATGGCCCGTGAGGCCTACCGGGCCCGTCGGAGCATCATCGTGGAGGGGCTCAACGCCCTGGGCCTGCCCACCCCGCGGGTTAGCGGAGCCTTTTACGTTCTATCCGATGTCTCGCGCGTAGACCCCGACGAGCAACGGGCCGCGCTCAGGCTGCTCAACGAGGCCCGGGTAGCGGTGGTCCCGGGCACCGACTTCGCCGCCCCACGGCACGTGCGCTTCAGCTACGCCACCAGCGAGGAGAACATCCGCAAGGCCTTGGAGCGAATCGCGGCCGTTCTCTAGGCGAGGCGCTCCTCTAGCCTAGAACTCCATAGCGTAGGTCATCACCGCGCTCTCTTCGCGAAAACCCAAACCGCGGTAGAGGGTCTGTGCGGCTTTTTCGTGGTCATGGGCCCGCACCCGGAGGAGCTCAACGGTGGGCTGGGCAAAGGCCCAGTCGGCCACAGCACCCAGCAGGGCCCGCCCCAGGCCTCTACCCCGGGCCTCGGGCACCACCCCAATGTAGGCCACCTCAGCCTCCTTGTCCCCCAGCTCGAGCTCAGCCAGGCCCACCGCCTGCCCCTTTCGGCTGTAGGCCAGGAAAAGCTCCACCCCAGCCTCCAGAAAGTGCTGGCAGAGCTCCTCGTCGGTCCAGCGCAGGCGCAGGCTCCAGCCATCCTCAACCCGGCTGTAGAGCTCCCGGTAGACCTCAGGGTCACAGCGCTCAACCCGCTCAATCCGAAAACCCTGGGGTACCGGGCAGGAAAGGTCGGCCCGCCCGATGGTGTAGAAGTAGGTGGTGTGCTGGGCAGAAAAACCCATCCCTTCCAAGAGGCTTCGGACCCTTTGGTTGCGGGCCTCAGGAAAGGCGTACAGGGCAGAATAGCCCCGCTGGCGGGCTTTGCGGATGAGGTGGGCCAGCAAGGCCCGGCCATCCCCTCCTCGGACGATGGGGCCCTCGAGCGCCGCCCCATCCCAAAAGGGCACCAGGGCCCCGTAGCCCTCCACCCGACCTCCCTCGAGCCAAACCCAGGCCTGCTCCTCGCCCACCAGAAGCTCCCACCAAAGGCCTTCGGGGGTACGGGCCTCTGGGGCCAGAGCCCGACGCTCGGGGGCCTGATCCATCCAGGCCAAAAGTTCGGCGAGCTGGGAAAGGTGCTGCTGGGTCACCGGTCGGTTCACCGCACACCCCCGCAAACGGCGTTTTTCGTATTGTACTACGCCCACTTTTGTTAGAATCGGGCCACGCAAAATGAGCCCTTATGTCCTCTTTGTCGTCAATCCCGCCGCCGGGCGGGGCAGGGTCGGCCGGATGCTGGAGCACCTGCAGCGCCTCATCCAGCGGCGGGCGGATGGCCTGAGGGTCGAGGTGGCGGTAACCCAACGCCCCGGCCATGCCACCGAGCTGGCCCAGAAAGCTCCCTCCCAAAGCCGGGTGGTGGCCGTGGGCGGTGACGGCACCGTCCACGAGGTGGTGCGGGGCCTGGCAGGCTCGGACAAAGCCCTGGGGGTGGTGCCCATCGGCAGCGGCAACGACTTCGCCCGGATGGTGGGCCTGCACCGGCTCGGGCTGGAGGCTGCGGTGGAGGCCGCGCTGCGGGCCCCAGCGCACCCTGTGGACCTGGGCCTGGTCAACCAACAACCCTATGGGGCCAGCCTGGGCATCGGGTTTGACGCCGCAGTGGCCCGCAAGGCCCTAGAGGCCCCCACCCTTTTGCGGGGCATGCCGCGCTACTTGTACTCTCTCTTCGGGGTGCTCCGGGAGCTCGAGCTGCCGCAGCTGGAGCTTTACCAGAACGACCGCCTGCTCTACCAAGGCCCGAGCCTGCTGGTAGCCCTGATGAACGCGCCCACCTACGGCGGTGGCATCCCCATCGTGCCCCAGGCTGTACCCACCGATGGGCTGCTCTCGGTGGCGGTGGCAGGCAGGTTCAGCCGGCTGGGGGTGGTGGGCATCCTGCCCCGTCTGCTGACTGGCCGGCACGTGCACCATCCCCGGTTGCGCTTCTTCCAGGGCGAGGCCTTCCTAGCCCGCTTCGATCGCCCCGTCCCTGCCCATACCGACGGTGAGCTGATCCCACCCTCCACCGAGTACCGCGTGCAGGTAGTGCCTGGGGGCCTTTCGGTGGCCGGCTTTGGAGGGTGATGTGTAACCACACCAGCCATGGGCTGGCCTGGTACATTAGGGAGCATAGGGCTCAGCGCCCCCACAGGAGAGGATTGGCATTGGTGAACGAGGCCAGTTGGAAGCTATTCGCTCCGCTCTCAATTGAAGGGGCCACCCTCCTGATCGAACACCAGGACCTGCCCTCGGGCATGGCCATCCGGTTGGGAGGGGCAGGGGGGGTGGTGCTCAAACCCCAGGAAGCCCAGGAGCTCCTGCTCAACCTGCTCACCGGCGAGTCCTGGGTCAGCAGCCGGTTGGTCTGGGCCGCCCCCCGGCTGCACATCGGCCAGCGAGGCTACAACCTGAACGAGCGGGCCAAACTGGCCCTGATTGAAGCCCTGCAGGCCCTCTTAGTGGAGTCGCAGGGAACCGCCATCAACCCCATGCCCAAGGAAACCTGGCAGCGGGCCTTGCTCGAGCTCTCCCGCCAGCGCTTCGTGGGCGTGGAGGAGGCCCTGCCCAAACTGGGAGAGATGCTCATCGGGCTGGGGCTGAAGGGCCTTTGCCTGTGGCTGCGGGAGGCCAACCAGACTGCTTTGAAACCCGTGGGGCAGTACCCCGAGGCTGCTCCCCTCGAGGCCCTCTCCCCCGAGCGCCAACCGGTCTACTTTCAGGTGCTGGAGCACAACCTCCTCATCGCCGCCGAGGACGCCCGCCAGGACGCCCGCATGAACGAACTGCGCGAAATTCTGCTAAGCCGCGGCCTGGGCGCGGTGCTGCAGGTGGTTCTGCACAGCGAGGGTGGCCTGTGGGGCCTGCTTTGGCTTGAAAGCCTCCAGCCGCGCAAGTGGAACCCCAGCGACGAGACCATGGCCCTGGCCGTGGCCCAAGTCATCGAGCGCATCCTGCGTCCGCTGAAGGACGAGCTCAACATCCAAGCCCCTGAGCGCCGCTCACTTGCGGTGCGGCGCAGTGAGTTTGAAATCAACCTAGCCCAGGCGCTTTCGCTGGCCCAACGCCATGGCCGTTCGCTGGCCCTAATGCGCATCCGAGTGGAGGGGATGAACCGAGCCCAAACCGAGCAGGCCGCCCGCGAAATCGCCTACACCCTTCGCCAAAGCGATTCGCTGGCCTATCTGGGGGAGCAGGGCTTCGCCCTCCTGCTCTCTGAGGTGCGCTTCACCGCAGGGGCCAGCCGAGTAGCCCACCGCCTTCTGGGCCGGCTCCGGTCAGCCTTATCCGGACTCAAGGTGGGCATTGGGATTGCAATGTACCCTCAGGACGCCACCAGCGCAGAGGGCCTTTGGACCCAGGCCGAGCAGGCCTGCGCCAAGGCGCTGGAAAGCGGCGGGGGCATCCGCCTCCTAACCCCAGGGGCCAGCGAGCTCCAGGAGGCCCTAAACCAGAATAGCCTGACCCTGCACTTCCAACCGATCTACAGCCTGGGCGACCTCGAGCTCGCAGCAGTGGAGGCTCTGGCCCGCTGGCCCAAGCCCAAGGGGCTCTACCAGGCAGGAGACTTCCTGCCCCTGGCGGAACAGGCGGGTCTGCTGAGCGCACAAGACCGCTGGACTTTGGAAAAGGTTCTGGAGCAGGCCGCGCTCTGGAAGCCCTCCGGGGTAAACGCCCGCTTCAGCGTGAACATCTCCGCAGAAACCCTAGCCGATCCCAACTTCCCTACCCTGCTGCGGGAGATGCTCTCCACCAAACGGCTCCCCGCCGACACACTGATCCTGGAATTCAAGGAAGAGGCCATCCTAAGCGACTTAGAGACCGCCAGCCGCAGCCTGGAAATCCTGAAGCACCTGGGGGTGGACATCGCCTTGGACAACTTCGGCACCAATCCCTTGCCCCTCACCCAGCTGAGGCGCCTGCCGCTGGACTGGATTAAGCTCAACCCCGCCCTATCTACCTCAGAAAACGCGCCCCTGGCCAAGGCCGCCATTGAGATGGTGCACGCCGTGGGGGCCAAAGCAGTGGCCAAAGGGCTGGAGGAGCAGTCCCAGCTCAGCCGCATGAAGGAGCTGGGGGCTGACCTGGGCCAGGGGCACATCCTGGGCTGGCCGGTGCCTGCAGAGGACCTAGGGGCCCTCTTGGTCTGGGGTATCGGCTCCTGAGCCATGGTCGAGGGCGCCCTACTCCGGCTCCTCCTCTGGCCACTGCCAGGCCTGCTGGCCTTCCTGTCTGGGCGCGCTTTCTGGGCAAGGCGCACCCGGGTAGGCCTGGGGCTGCTCCTTGCCGCCCTACTGACCGCTACGCTGAGCAAGCCCTTCTGGGTGGGTCTGGCGTCCCTCCTCGTCGGAGGGCTGCTCGGGCTAACCTCCCCCCGGAAGCACCGCTAGGTCTACTTCCTCCCAAAGTCGGCGGGGTTCTCCCCCCAGCGCTCGGTCTGCCACTTGAGGATGGGGTTGGTGTAGGCGTTGGCGTGGAGCCAGGCCTCTGCCTCCGCAATCCGCTCAAAAAGCTCGGCGCTGGCCGGGGTTCGGGCCAAGCCGGTACGGGCCTTTTTCTCCTGGACCCAGCGGATGGCGTTCAGGGAGTCGGTGTAGATGGGCCAGTTCCAGCCCCTCTCCTTGCAAAGCCTTAGGGCCTCCACAATGGCCAGAAACTCCCCCACGTTGTTGGTTCCGCGAGCAAGCCGCTGGCGGAAGAGCTCCCGACCGGTTGCGGTCTCCACGCCGCGGTACTCCAGCACCCCGGGGTTGCCGCTGCAGGCCGCGTCCACCGCCAAGCTCGGAACGATGGGGGAAGGCCCCCCGAACGCCCCCTCTCCGGAGCTCCGGTGGCCCTCCAAACCCCTAGAAAAGGCCCTCTGGGCCTCACCCAGGCTGCCGAAGGCCTTATACCGGGCTCCGGAGAAGCCCTTGACCTGGGCCTCTGCCTCAGCCCAGGAGTCAAACACACCGGTTTGGCGCCCTTTCCACACCACATAGTAGCGACCCATCGGGCTAAGTGTACCCTACTGTGCCCTTTACGGGCGGCCGCTGCTGCACAGCCGCCCTACACCGGCGAGCGGCCTACGGGCCGGGGTCTGAAAGCTCGGGGAATTTCTGGAAAAACCGGGCCAGCTTGGGCGCGATTACCAAAGCGCAGTAGGGCCTGTGGGGGTTGCGCCGGTAGTACCCCTGGTGGTATTCCTCAGCTGGGTAAAAAGCCTCAAAGGGAAGCAGCTCGGTCACCAGGGGCTTATCCCAAACCCGGGCCGCCTCGAGCCGCCGCATGACCTCCTGGGCCGCTTCCTTCTGGGCAGGGGAGTGGTACAGGATGATAGAGCGGTACTGGGGGCCCACATCGTGGCCCTGCCGGTCCTTGCTGGTAGGGTCGTGGATGGCGAAAAAGACCTCTAAAATTTCGCGAAAGCTGACCTCGCTGGGATCAAAGGTAAGCTGCACCACCTCGGCGTGGCCGGTCTGCTGGCTGCAAACCTGCTCGTAGGTGGGGTTGGGCAGATGCCCCCCGGCATAGCCTGAGACCACCCGGCGTACCCCCTTCACCCGCTCAAACACCGCTTCCAGGCACCAGAAGCACCCGCCCCCTAGGGTGGCCACTTCCAACTCAGCCATTCCCCATCCCCCTCAGTCCGCCGCCACAACGCGGACCGGAAAAAGCGGGCGGGCCTGCTGGGCCAACTGCCCCCTTAGCTCCAAAAACCGCTCCTTGGCCTGCTGCCCCAAGAACCCCGGTGGGGTAAGTTCGGGTGGCAAGCCCGGGTCAAGAAAGAGGTTCTTGCGGGCCTGATGAATCAAGTGGGTCAGCCGGGCAAAGGCCTCCTCGGGGGTTTTGGGTCGTGCCAGAGGCTGGGCCAAAAAGGCCTGGTAGCGGGCCTGAGCCTCCCTTAGGTTGAAGGCCTTCTCCACCAGCCCAGCGGAAGGGGTGGCGGAGAAGCGCTCAGCTTGGAAGAGCTCCACATAGTTCTGAAGACCGTAGAAGCCCACCAGGTCGCGGGCCGCCTCGAGCGAGGCGTTGGGGCTTATCCAAACCCCTGGGGCCGGGGTACCGAAACCCAGGAGAATCAGCTCGTTGCGGAAGCGGTCGCGCACGGTGCGCTTGGCCTCGGGGACCGCGTAGACCAGAATGCGCCAGCGGCCGTCCCAAGGCCCCCCATAGCCATACAACCGCTCCCTCACCCGCTCCACCTGCCAGGCCACCCGGGGCGAGAGCCGGTAGTAGGCGCGCCGGCCCTCCTTTTCAGGAATGATCCACCCCCGCTTCACGCTGCGGGATACTGCCGCCCGCACGGCAGGCTCACTAAACCTCAGCAGTTGCATCCAGCGAATCAGGTCGCCCACCCAGGCCCGGTTTTCCGGGTAGAGGTACTCCATGTAAAGGGTGAACAGGTACGACCGTGCCCGCATCGGGCCCAGTCTAACCCCAAGAGCCCCACCTTGCCAGACAGGCATGAGCCCCCTAAGCGAGAGGGGCTTCACCACTGCGTGCGCAGGGGGTCCTGCTCCTGGCTGTTCGGGCGGCGCCAAGACCCCTCATAACGCTCCAAGTACCCTCTGGAGGTGGCCAAAATCCCCTCTCCCGGCCGCAGCTGGTTGACCACCAGGCCCAACACCTGGGCCCCAATTCGGGTGAGGTTATCCACCGCAACCTTCAGGCTGCGCCGCCCGGTGAGGCCTACGCTGACCACCACCAGCACCCCCGAAACCTGGGGAGCCACCACCAGGGTATCGGTCACCGCGAGCACCGGCGGGGTATCTATGATGATGGCCTCCCACTCCCCTGCCTCGCGCAAACGGCGCAGGAAAGGGCGGAGCTGCTGGGAGAGGAGCCCCGAGGGGTCGTCCACGCTCTGCAAGCAGGGCAGCAGGGAAAGCCCCCGCTCTACCTGATGGGCAGCAACCCCAAAAAGCGGATCCCGCAGCACCGAAATCACATCCGGTCCACTTTTGATACCGAACTCCGTGTGCAAAACGGGGCGATGCAGGTCCAGGTCAATGAGTAAGGTGGGCTTCCCGGTACGGGCGTAGGCCCGGGCCAAGGCGATGGCCACACTGCTCTTGCCGTCCTTAGCCTCCGGGCTGGTCACCGCCACAATCTTAGGCCCCTCCTCGCTCATCAGCCCGCGATTGACGTAGGTGCGCAGGTAGCTGGCCGCCTCTTTGGGCAGATTGCGGTCTGGGCCCAAAAGCCGGGGGAACTCCCCCAAGACCTGCAACCCGGTGAGCTCCATGGCCTCCTCGCTGCTGCGCACCGTGCGCACCAGGGCCTCCCGCAGGACGAAGAACAAAACCCCCAGGGCCAGGGTCAGCATCCCCGCCAGCAGCGCGTTGAGCAATGGACGGGGCGCCACCGGCCGAAGGGGAACCTCGGCCAGGTCCAGCAGGCTGAGCTGGCCGGTGGCCCCCTGCTCCAAGGCCCGCACCAGGTCCAAATCGCGCAGAAGACTCCCCTGCAAGCTGCGCAAGCCCTCCCGGCGCTCAGGCGAGCTGGCGCTTCGCTCCAGATCGGCCTGCACGGTGCGGAGCTGGGCCTCGAGCGAAACCCGGTACCGGCTAAAGCTGCCCCGCACCCGCTGGTCATCCCAACGGCGCAGAGCATCGGCCCACTCGTTGGCCAGCCGGGCGGCTCGAGCCGGGTCGTTGTCCCTAACGCTCAGGATAATGACGCTCGACTGCCGCCCGTCCACGGTACGCACCCGCAGCCGGCGGCGAAATTGCTCGAGGGTCTCCTGACCCTGAGAACCGCCTAGGGTTTCCTTGAGGACCTGGCTGCTCAAGGCCGCCTCACGGTAGGCCTGGCTGTCCAAGGGGCTAGCGACGGGCAGGCTGTTGAGACCGCTGGAAAAGGCAGTGGGCTGGGCTGCCAAAAGCCGGGCGGTAGCCTGGTAGACCGGGGTCTGCAAACGGGAGAAAAAGTAGACCCCAAACGTAGCCCCCCCGCAGAGCAAAAGCAGGAGCCATCTATGCCGCCAAAGCCGTTTGGCAAGCTCGGCAAAGTCCACCCTGATCAGGCCCGGAAGCTCCCTCATCTGGAGCGGATTGTACTACGAAAAAAAACTCCCAACCCCATCGCAAAAATGGGCATTACCCTCGGATTTACGCAACATATCCGCCCCAAAGGCCACGGGCCCAGGGGCGGCGATGGGGGTTCACCTTGGCTTAACGCTGCGCGTTGCGCCAACCTCAAGGCCGCAGGCGCTCGTAGGCGGGCAGGGTGAGGAACTCCTTGAACTCAGGCTGCAAGACCAGCTCATCCAAAAGCTCGGCCGCGGCCTCCAGGTTCCTCAAACCCTGCAGCTTGGCCATCTCCTCCTGCTTGAGCTGCCGGTAAAGCTCTGGGGTAAAGGGCCGCCCGTCGTCCAGCTTTGCCCCCTTACGAAGCCACTGCCAGAGCTGGGAGCGGGATATCTCGGCGGTGGCTGCGTCCTCCATCAGGTTGAAGATCGCCACCGCTCCGCTTCCCCCAAGCCAGGCCGCGATGTACTGTAGGCCCACGCTGATGTTGTTGCGCACCCCAGCCTCGGTGATCTTGCCGCCCGGAACCTCAAAATTGAGCAGATCCTGGGGCTGCACCTTCGCGTCCACATCCTCCCGCAAACGATCCTTTTGGTGAGGCTTCTCCCCCAACACCCGGTCAAAGACCGCCATGGCCACCGGCACCAGGTCGGGATGGGCCACCCAGGTGCCATCAAAGCCGTCGCCTGCTTCCCGCTCCTTGTCCTTGGTGACCTGCTCGATGGCCCGGGCGTTGACCTCGGGGTCCTTTCGGCTTGGGATAAAAGCCGACATCCCCCCAATCGCGTGGGCACCGCGTTTGTGACAGGTGCGCACCAAAAGCTCGGTGTAGGCCCGCATGAAGGGTACGGTCATGGTGACCTGGGCCCGGTCGGGGAAGAGCACCTCATGGGTAGCGAACTTCTTAATGCAGCTAAAGATATAGTCCCAGCGACCCGCATTGAGGCCCGCGGCGTGTTCGCGCAGCTCGTAGAGGATTTCCTCCATCTCAAAGGCCGCCAGGATGGTCTCAATAAGCACCGTGGCCCGGATCGTGCCCCGAGGGATTCCCAAGTAGTCCTGGGCGAAGTTGAAGACCTCGTTCCAGAGGCGGGCCTCGAGGTGGCTCTCGAGCTTGGGCAGGTAGAAATAAGGCCCACTACCCCGCTTCAGCAGCTCGTGGGCGTTGTGGAAGAAATACAGACCAAAGTCAAATAGGCTGGCCGATATGGGCTCCCCGTCTATCAGAAGGTGACGTTCCAAAAGGTGCCAGCCCCTGGGGCGCACCACCAGGGTGGCCGTCCTCTCGGCCAGCCGGTACTCCTTCTCTGGGGTGCTTAGGCTAATCGTGCGGCGCACCGCATCCATCAGGTTCTGCTGGCCTTGTACCACGTTTTCCCAGGTGGGCGAGAGGGCATCCTCGCAGTCGGCCATGAAGACCTTGGCCCCCGAATTGAGGGCGTTGATCATCATCTTGCGCTCGGTGGGACCGGTAATCTCCACCCTGCGGTCGGTGAGGTCGGGGGGAGCAGGCGCAACCTTCCAGTCCCCCTCCCGGATAAAGCGGGTGTGCTCCAGAAAAGCTGGCTTCTCACCAGCAGCTATGCGCTGGGCCACCTCTGCGCGGCGCTGGAGCAGACCCTTCCTAAACGCGCCAAACTCTCGCTGCAGGCCCGCCAAAAAGGCCAGCGCCTCCGGAGTCAGCACCGTTTCAGAGGCGGGCAACCTGGGGCCTAGTATCTCCACACCACGGGGCATCTCGCTCATAAGCCTCTCCCTTTCGCCATCTTCGCCGTCCAAGCCTAGCGCCCACCCACAATATTTGTCAATAGATGACGCTTTTTTGCATCTATTGAAAAACTCCAGCGCCTGGCGTAGCCTGCTAAGGTATGGAGGCCAAACGCCGCCCTGGACGCAACCGAAAGGCCGAGGTGGGGGAGGTGAGGACGCTCGAGCGCGGCCTGCACCTCCTGGAGGTGCTCTCCGAAGCCGAAACCCTATCCCTCTCCGAGCTGGCCCGAAGAACCGAACTCTCGCCCAGCACCGCCTACCGGCTCCTAGAGACCCTGCGCCGGCGGGGCTTTGTGGACTGGGACGAGGGCAAAGGACTCTGGAAGGTGGGCCTGCGGGCCTACCAGGTGGGTTCAGCCTTTCTAACCCGTGGGGGCCTCATCGAGGCCGCGATGCCGGAGATGGAAAAGCTGGTGGACGAACTCAACGAGACCGTCAATCTGGCCGTCTTAGACGGAAACGAGGTGATCTACATTGCCCAAGTGGAGGGCCGACAGCTCATTCGCATGTTCACCCGAATAGGAGCCCGGGCCCCCATCTACTGCACCGGCGTGGGCAAAGCCCTGCTCATGGAACACTCCGAGGCTGAGATACGCCGAATCGTGGGGGCTGGCCCTTTCAAGCCCTACACCGCCAAGACCATCACCACCCTAGAAGGCTTCCTGGAAACGATGAGGGAAGCCCGACAGAAGCGCTACGTGCTGGACGACGAGGAGCGGGAGGACGGGGTGCGCTGCATTGCTGCCCCCATCCACGACAACCGGGGCAAGGTGGTGGCCTCCATGTCCCTTTCTGCTCCCACCACCCGTGTGCCCGATGAACGGCTACCCGCCCTAGGGGCCCGCATCCGCCAAGCTGCCGATGCGGTCTCCATCCGGCTGGGCTGGTCGCCTGCCTCCACCTCCGGCTAGGTCCCTAGCCCAGCCGCGCCTGCAGGTACTCGCGCTCCCCCGCCACAATTTGGCGGGCCAGCTCCACGTCCTTGGGGTACTCCTTGCCCCGGTTAATCAGGTACGTTTCATAGCGGCCAATCTCAAACCGCTCCACCACGTACCCCAGCGCCTTACCCAGGTCAAACTCCTTGCAGGAAAAAATGTCCACGCTGATAAAGCGTTGGGCCGGGAAGGTGTGGATGGCGATGTGGCTTTCCGCGATGATAACCACACCCGTAATCCCCTCGGCCTGCCCCAAAGCGGCTGGGTAACAGCGCACCACCGGGGGCAACACTTTGGTCATCTCCATCTCCTCGGGCAGCCGGTCCAGGACCTCCCGGACCAGTTCGGGGTCGGCTAGCTTCTCTGCATTGGCATGGTAGCCGTCAATCATCAGGTGCGGGCCAAAACCAAACAGTTCCAACCTCGTAACCTCCCAAAAGCCGGCGGGGTTCCCCGCAGCTCTTGTCAGACGGCCACCCGGGCCTCTTGACAGCCCCCCATTATGGGGTAGGGGGGGGTGGGTGTCAATCTCATGATCAAGCGCCTTACCTAACAGGAGAAAGCCTATCTGGATGGGGCCACTTCGGAATAATTACACCATCCGGCGCTTTGTGGGCCTCTTTAGTTTCCCCCCATACCTCAGAACGAGTATAGTTAGGAGGATGAGCACGAAACCTGTAACGGGCACAGAAAGTCGGCAGACAGAACGGCAGGACAACTGGTGGATTGAGCCCCTGTTCACTGTGCTGAGCCTGGGCTTGTTCGGAATTTACGCCCTCTGGGTAGCCTGGAACCGACAGCACTTTGAATATGGCCCCTACCTATCCCCCTTCTACTCCATACCTCTGCCCGGCGTTCACGCCAAGGACCTGGAGTGGCTCCCCATCTCTCCGGCTTTCCTGGTGCTCTGGATTCCCCTGGGTTTCCGGGCTACATGCTACTACTACCGCAAGGCCTACTACCGGGCCTTCTTCTGGGACCCCCCAGCCTGTGCAGTACCCGAGCTGCGCAGGGCGTACAGAGGGGAGCGAGCTTTCCCCTTTGTGCTCAACAACCTGCACCGCTACTTCTGGTACCTCTCAGTGCCGGTGGTGGCCTTCCTCTGGTACGACGCCATCCGGGCCTTCTTCTTTGAAGACGGCTTTGGCGTGGGCGTGGGCAGCCTAATTATGCTGGGGAATGTCATCCTGCTCTCCTACTACACCTTCTCCTGCCACGCCTGGCGGCACCTGGCAGGGGGTTGCCTCAACTGCTTCTCCAAGCACAAGACCCGCTACACCCTGTGGCAACGCATCACCCGCATCAACGAAGGCCACGGGTTCTGGGCTGTCATCAGCATGCTCTCGGTATGGTTCACCGACGTTTACATCCGCCTGTGCTCGATGGGAACCATCACCGATATCCGGCTGTTCTGAGGGAGCCAAGCTATGGAATCCTACACCGTTCACGACTACGACGTGCTGGTCATCGGCGCGGGAGGAGCTGGGTTGCGCGCGGCCATTGCAGCCATGGAGATGGGCGCCAGGGTGGGTGTGGTGACCAAGAGCCTCCTGGGCAAAGCCCACACCGTAATGGCTGAAGGGGGGATGGCCGCCGCTCTCGGTAACGTTCGCCCAGAGGACAACTGGAAGGTTCACTTCCGGGACACCATGAAGGGCGGGGGCATGCTCAACAACTGGAAGATGGTGATGAACTACACCAAGGAAGCCCCGGAGCGGGTGCGGGAGCTCGAGCGCTGGGGCGCGGTTTTCGACCGCACGCCGGACGGTAAGATCAACCAGCGCAACTTCGGCGGCCACTCCTACCCCCGCCTGGCCCACGTGGGCGACCGCACCGGTCTGGAGCTCATCCGCACCCTGCAAGACCATGCGGTAAAGCTAGGCGTCCACGCCCACATGGAGACCACCATCTACCGCCTTCTGACCGACGCAGGCCGGGTGGTGGGGGCCCTGGGCTTCAACCGCCAGACCGGCGATTTCCTGGTTTTTCGGGCCAAGGCGGTGGTGCTGGCAACCGGGGGCCTGGGCCGGATTTACCAGATCACCTCCAACTCCTGGGAGTGCACCGGCGATGGCTTCTCGCTCGCCAGCATGGTCGGCGCCGACCTGATTGACATGGAGTTCATCCAGTTCCACCCCACCGGAATGGTCTGGCCGCCCAGCGTGATGGGCATCCTGGTCACCGAAGGGGTGCGGGGCGAGGGGGGCGTTCTCAAGAACAGCCTGGGGCGCCGCTTCATGTTCGACAACATCCCCGAGCGCTACAAAGGGGAGTTCGCCGAGACCGAAGAGGAGGCCGAGCGCTGGTTGCAGGGCGACCGCACCGCCCGCCGCCCACCCGAGCTGCTGACCCGCGATGTGGTGGCTCGGGCCATCCGCAAGGAGGTGAGCGAGGGCCGGGGCAGCCCCCACGGGGGGGTCTACCTGGACATCGCCAGCCGGCGGCCGGCCGACTACATCAAAAAGAAGCTTCCCAGCATGTACCACCAGTTCATGAAGCTGGGCAACCTGGACATCACCAAAGAACCCATGGAGGTAGGTCCCACCTGCCACTACGTGATGGGCGGGGTGCGGGTGGACCCCGACACCCAGGCCACCAATGTGCCGGGGCTGTACGCCGCTGGAGAAGTAGCGGGTGGCCTCCACGGGGCCAACCGCCTGGGGGGCAACTCGCTTTCCGACCTGGTGGTGTTTGGCCGCCGGGCCGGGATAGCTGCCGCCGAGTACGCGGCCCAGCAGAGCGGTTCGTTCCAGGTAGATGAAGCCCAGGTTCGGGCCTACATCGCCGAAGCCCTCCAACCCTTCAACAACCCCCAGGGCGAGAACCCCTTCACCCTCATGAAGGAACTGCGTGCCTCCATGCAGAAAAACGCTGGAATCATGCGTGAGGAGGGGGAGCTGAAGGCCCAGCTCGACATTCTGGCTGACCTCAAGAAGAGGGCCTGGAACACCTCGGCCTCCGGGAGTCGGGCCTACAACCCAGGCTGGCACACCGCGCTGGACATCCGGCTGATGGTAGAGGTCTCAGAGGCGGTGGTGTTGGCCGCCCTGGCCCGCAAGGAAAGCCGTGGAGGCCACGCCCGGCTTGACTACCCGGACCCGGACCCCCAATTTGCCAAAATCAACCACGTCATCAAGCGCAACCCTGACGGTAGCCTGAGCGTGGTGGCCGAGCCGCTGCCCGAGATGCCCGAGGAGCTGCGCAGGATTGCCGAGGCCAAAGACCTAAAGGAGCTGAGCGAACCCGTAGGAGTCTGAAGATGCCTAGCGTGACCTTTAGAGTTTTCCGGGGCGACCAGACCGGCGGTGAGCTGAAGGACTACACCGTCGAGGTGCAAGAGGGCATGGTGGTGCTGGATGTAATTCACAAAATCCAGGCTGAGCAGGCCCCTGACCTCGCCTGCCGCTGGAACTGCAAGGCTGGAAAGTGCGGTTCTTGCGGGGCCGAGGTTAATGGTAAGCCCACCCTGATGTGCATGACCCGGCTGGACACCATCGACACCAGCAAGCCGGTCACCGTCCGCCCCATGAAAACCTTCCCGGTGATTCGCGACCTGGTCACCGATGTGAAGTGGAACTACGAGGTCAACAAAAAAATCAAGCCCTTCACCCCAGCCCCCGACACCAACTGGATCATGTATCAGGAGGACGTGGACCGGGTGCAGGAGTTCAGAAAGTGCATTGAGTGCTTTCTGTGCCAGAACGTCTGCCATGTCCTCCGCGAGCACAACGAAAAAACCGGCTTTATCGGGCCGCGCTTCCTGGTGCGCACCGCAAGCCTCGAAATGCACCCCCTGGACGTGGAAAACCGTCTGGACATGCTTAAAAACGAGGGGGGCATTGGCTATTGCAACATCACCAAGTGCTGCACCGAGGTCTGCCCCGAGCATATTCGCATTACCGACAACGCCATCATTCCCCTGAAGGAGCGGGTGGTGGACGAGTACTACGACCCGGTGATGGCCTTCTTCCGTCGGCTTTTCGCAAGTAAAAAGCGTCCAGAGACAGCTGGCACAGCGGCCGACGACTAGTTAGCCCAGCTGCGGCCCCCTCGAGCCGGCTCGAGGGGGCCTCCCCATCGCGAGCCCCACAACCCCCGGGCAAAGGAGGGCAGAAGGGATCGTTGAAGTTTTAGAAACAGGTGTGGAGAATATGAAAAGCCGTGGCCAGAAGTGCACCCCAAGACCAGGACATCACCGTCCCCATGCGGGCTCGGGTGTACTTCTTCATGTTGCCCGTGGTGGCCTGGGCTGCCCTCTTCTCCTGGAGCCAGCTTGAGCTGGAAAAGCAGGAAAGCTTCTACGAAAGGTATTCCCTGCCCCTGATGGCCCTTTGGCTGATGCTCTGCTGGGCAGGCCTTCTTCCCCGCTGGATGCCTTTCCGCTGGGTGGAGCAGGGCATTTTCTGGGGAAGCGCCACCCTGATGGTGCTCAACGTCTACTACAACCTCCTGGCCATCGCCCGGGAGGGCCTCTGGGGTTCCTCGGTCTGGCTAGCCATTATCTTTGTGATGGCCTACTTTGTCTTCGAGCCGCGCCTGGCCTGGCGGGTTTCGCTGGGGCTCTTTCTGGCCTTCCTGCTCGCCGGCTTTCTGGCCCTTGCCCCCCAGGTGGCCCAGGGAGTTAAGCTCGACGGCAACGGGCTGGTCCAGCTCTACGTTTCCCAGCTCAGCTACCTGGTTTTGTTCCGGGTTCTGGTGTTCTCCAAGGAACACGGCCTAAGGGCCCAGCTCGAGGCCGCCCACCTCCACCACCTGGCCCATACCGACCCCCTAACCGGCGTGGCCAACCGCCGCTCCATCCTGAAAAGCCTAGAAGAGGCCTTGCTCCGCCACCAGCAGACTGCAGAGCCCCTCTGCCTGGTGTTGCTTGACCTAGACCGCTTCAAACAGATCAACGACTGCTACGGCCACGAGGTGGGGGACCGGGTGCTCGTGCAGGCCACCCGGGTCCTGCAACAAAACCTGCGGCCCGGCGACCAGCTGGGCCGCTGGGGCGGGGAAGAGTTCATGCTGCTGCTCCCCAACACCTCTTTGGCGGAGGCAGAGGAGCTTTGCGCGCGCCTTCAGCCTCTCCTGGCCCAGCACGATCACCTGCCCCCTGTCTCGGCCAGCTTTGGCGTAGCTGCGGCCCTCCCGGGGGACAATCCAAGAAGCCTCATCGCCCGAGCCGACAGCGCGATGTACGCCTCCAAACAGGCTGGGGGCAACCAGGTAAAGGTTGCGTCTTAGGCCAGCCCGCTCAACTTCAGCACAAACAGCCCATACATGAGCAGAAAGAGCATTCCCTCCCAGCTCGAGATGCGCCGGTCCTGCACCAGAAGGTAGAACAGCAGTGAAGAGCCCACAAAAAAGGGCAGGGCAAACCCCGCCAGTTCGGGCGGCGCTTTGACCGTGCCGTAGACAGCCCCTGCGCCCACCACCACCAGCGCATTAAATACGCAAGATCCCAGAATATTGCCCACCGCCAGCGAAGACTTGCCCTGACGTGCCACCATAAAGCTTACCACCAGCTCAGGCAGGGTGGTGCCCAAGGCCAGAATCGTGACGGCTACGATGGCCAGAGGCACGCCCATAGCGGCGGCCAGGGCCTGAACGCTGCCCACCGTCCACTCAGCTCCAAAGTGGAGGCCCACGGCGCCGAGTCCTACCATCAGCAAATCGCGGGGGACCAACCGGGAGCGGGGCTCACCATCCTCTCTGCTACCCTCTCTGAGGAAATACACCACATAGACCCCGTAAACAGCCAGCAGGAAAAGCCCCTCCACCCGGCCCACCACCCCATCAAACATCACCACCCCCAACGCGAAGGCCGAGCCCACCAGAAAGTGCAAATCTATGGCGATGTAGGCCTTGCCCAGGTAGACCGGGCGCACCGTTGAGAACACCGCGCTCACTCCCAGAACCAGCAACAGGTTGGAAACATTGGCCCCCAGCACATTGCCGCTCAAAATCTGGGAAACCCCCCGGCTCACCGAGAAAAGCCCCGTGACCAGCTCAGGCAGCGAGGTGCCCACCCCCACAACGATAACCCCCACCATGAAGCTGGACAAACCCAACGCCAGTCCAATGCGCTCGGCGGCCCCCACAAGCAAGCGAGCCGATAGAAGCAACAGGGCTAGACTGGCCGAAAAAGCGAGGAAGTGGAGCATTGAGAGGATACTACTCGAGCCAGGCCGCAAGAGCCCGCTCTACCAGGGCCAGGAGAGCCGGTGTGGTCTTGTGCCCTAGGTCGGGATAGAGCACCAGGTGGTCCTCGGTCAGGGGGCCGAAGCCGGTGGGCTTTCCCAAGCAAGCCCGGCGCTTGGTCAGGGGACCGGTCCAGGGCTGGCCCCCCTGGGTTAGGGCCACCCGGTAGACCCTTCGCCCCATGGCCTCCCGCTCCGCAGCCAGGCGGCAGCCCTGGGTAGCCGGCACCAATGGGTCGTTGCCGGCCTGGAGGATAAGCAGAGGAGCCTCGAGCGCCCGGGCAAAGGCCAAGGGGTTTCGCTCGGCGTAGCAGCGCGGGCAGGCCTGCGGGCTGCCGCCCACCAGGGCCTGGCGGCGGGCCACTGCCTCGAGCCTACCCGCCGAGCGCAACAGCTCGAGCTGCTCCACCAGGTCGGTGGGCCCCAGCACGTGGGCCACCCCGGCCACCCAAGGCGCCCCCTGGGCCGCCTTCAGGGCCACACAGGCCCCCATGGAAAAGCCCACCAGCGCCACCCGCTCGCTCCCACCGTGGTCCCTCAGGGCCCGGACCAGGGGGGGCAGGTCAGCGGCCTCATCGCCGCACAGGCTAACCCGGCCCTGGCTCTTCCCCTGCCCGCGCAGGTGGGGCAGGACCACCAGGTAACCCCTCTGGGCCCAACCCCAGCAAAGCGCACGCAGGCTCGCGGTGGGCCCCCACTGCCCGCCGTGCACCAACAAAACCGTAGGGAAAGGTCCCTGCCCGTCGGGGCGACAAACTTCCACATAAAGCGCCACATCCCGCCGCAACCAGCCCTCGTAGCGCTGCACCGGCTCAGCGCTGGACGGGCGCAACTCCAGCCGGGGACCGGCTCCGTCCCGCCCGCACCCTGCCAGAACCAGCAGGGCCAGCCCCACCCACCACCCCAACCTACCGACCAAACATCCACCTCGAAAACAGGCTCCGCCGCACCAGCCAGGCCAACCCTAGGGGAAGGCCCAGCGCCAGCACCCCATAGATGGCAAAAGCCGGCACAAACCCCAGCGGCTCAGGAAAGCCCGGCGTGCGCTCCAAAAGCCGCATGACCAGCGGATGAATCAGGTAGATCTGCAGGGAGTACCGCCCCAGCAGGCGCAAGAATGGGGCCAGCGGGGAGCCGCTCAGGCGCACTGCCAACCCAAGGAGCAAAAAGGCCATCGCCGTGGTGTAGAGCCAGTGCCCTACCTGATAGGCCATGGTGTTCACCGGCAGCCCCATCCGGGCCTCAACCGCATTGGGAAGGTAAAAGGCCAAACCCACCGCCACCACCCCCAGCGCCGCTAGCCGCCCCCGCCGCAACAGCTCATCGAGCCGCTCGAGCTGCCCGGCCAGCCAGACCCCCAGGGCAATCGCGGGCAGGTACCAGAGGATCACGCTGCCCGGATACTCAAAGCGGTAGACCTCGCGGTTGAAAAAGTAGACCCCCAGGGTCAGCAAGCCCCCACCCAGCATCACCCCCCAAAAGGGGAGCCGCCACCTCAGCAAGGGCAGGAGCAGCGGCAGAAGCAGGGTGAGCTGGATAGCCAGCACCAAGAAGTAGAGGTGAAAGTAGGCCTTGCCCCACAGGAGCTGATGGGGGATGCGTCCAGGGTCAAACCACTGGGGAAACTCGTGGTACCGCCAGAGGAGGTAGAGCCCGCTCCAGAGCAGATAGGGCCAGACCACCCGCAGCAGGCGGTTTTGCGCGTAGCGCAGGGGATGAAAGCCGCGGATGAGGGCCGCCCCCAGCACCACCGTGGTGAGGAACAAAAAGGCTGGAACCGCAAAATGGAGCACCCGGTTCAGGACCACCAGCAAGAACCATTCGGCGCTCCCCTGCTCCATCATCCGCAGGAATCGGCCCGAAAGGTGGTGGAACAGGACCTCGAGGATGGCCAGGCCGCGAAACACCTCCACCCAGGGAAAGCGGTCCGGCTCGGCTTGCGCGGGGCGAGGAGGCGCCGGCATCACCTTATCCTATGCCCCTCCTATAAAGAGTTTCTTAAGACCAGACCCTCGGCCCTCCTGGGTCTGCCGGGGCAAACAGGGCGCACGCCGCAGCCACGTGCCGCGACCCCCTACCGAAAAAACCGCAGCCAAAGATACCACCGGGCTTCGTTCAAAAAGGGGAAGGAGGTAAGCGCCGCTGGGAGCGCCCTCAGGGCGCCCAGGCTGCACCACCTAATCAGGCGGCACCGACCGGAGCCCCAAACGCTACCTCAGCCGCGGGCAGGGAGGAGCACCCGGCCACTAGCCGAAGCACTGCAGGGGCCGGTTCGAGGCCTCCCAGAGGTTGTGCAGGGGTTGGACGATAATCCCCCCGCCCAGGAGCCGTTCGCCCTGGTACAGCACCGCTGACTGGCCGGGCGCAACAGCAAACTGGGGCTCTTCAAACCGGATTACCATCCGCCCTGGGGTCATCTCCTCCACTCGAGCCGGCACCGGCCGGGTGCGGTAGCGCACCTGCACCTCCAGCCGCTCAGGCACGCCGCTTGGCTCCAGGAGTAGGTTGACCCCTTGGGCCTCCAGCCCCCCCCACATGCAGGCCTCGCGGGGGCCCACCACCACCTCGTTGCGGGCCACATCTACCCGGACCACGTAGCGCTCGAGGTGGCTCTTCCAAAGACCCAGCCCCTTCCGCTGGCCCACCGTGTAGAACTGGGCCCCGCTGTGCTCCCCGATCTGCGCACCGGTCTCCAGGTCTATGAGGGGCCCTGGCCTAGCCCCAATGTGCTGGGCCAAAAAATCCTTCAAATCACCCTGCACAAAGCAGATGTTCTGACTCTCGGGCTTTTTAGCCGTGGGCAGGCCAAACTGCTCGGCCAGGGCCCGCACCTGGGGCTTCTCCAGGTGGCCCACCGGAAAGAGCAGGTGAGGGATGGCTTCCTTGGGCGTGCCCCAGAGGAAGTAGGTTTGGTCCTTCCTGGGATCACCCCGGTAGAGCCCGCCCTCTCGGTTGATCACGTAGTGACCGGTAGCCACGTAGTCGCAGCCCAGCATCCGGGCCTTTCGCAAAAGCGAGTCAAACTTAACCCGGGTGTTGCAGCTTACGCAAGGGTTGGGGGTCTGCCCTGCCCGGTAGCCCGCGATGAAAGGAGCGATGATCTTTTCCTGGAACTCCTCGCGGTAGTCGAGCAGGTAGAAAGGAATACCCAGGATATCCGCGACCCGTCGGGCCTCGTAGGCAGCATCGGGCGAGCAGCAGGTCTCAAAGCAATCCCCCTGCTTGTTGTCGGGCCAAAAGCGCATCATGGCCCCGATAACCTCATAGCCCTGTTCCTTGAGCAGAGCTGCGCTTACGGAGGAGTCTACCCCCCCGCTCATGGCCGCCAACACGCGCTTACCCATAACCACAGCGGAGCCCCGTGGGCCCCTAGACCCAGTCTAACCCACCCCTCTAGGAGCCTGCGCACACTCTGTTGACGGGCCAGGCCACCTGGGCTTAGCATAACGGGCGGGCTTAGGCCCCTACCTTTAAGCCGATCCGGTGAGGTCGGAAAGGAGTGTCAATGCACGCTAAGCAGACCACAAATATTCGGTGCGCCCAAATGGGCGTGTTTTTTTTGGGCTCGAGCTGGGTAGGCTAGGCTTGGAGGGAAAGCCATGACCTTCAAGTCTCGCATCCTCAACGCCGACGAGGTACGCCGCGCCCTAACCCGCATCGCGCACGAGGTCATAGAGAGGAATAAGGGCACCCAGAGACTCTGCTTTGTGGGGATCCACACCCGTGGCATCAGCCTGGCCAAGCGGCTGGTGGAGCTGGTGGAGCGTTTTGAGGGGCAGCGGGTGCCCATGGGCATTCTGGACATCACCCTCTACCGCGACGACCTGACCGAGATTGGCCTGCAGCCCCGGGTGCGCGAAACCCGCATCCCCTTTGACCTCAACGGCAAGGCTGTGGTGCTGGTGGACGACGTGCTCTACACCGGCCGCACCGCCAGGGCGGCCCTCGATGCGCTGATCGACCAGGGCCGACCTAACCGAATCTACCTGGCAGTGCTGGTGGACCGAGGGCACCGCGAGCTGCCCATCCGGGCCGACTTTGTGGGAAAGAACCTCCCCACCTCCAGGAGCGAGGTGGTGAAGGTAAAAACCGTGGAAGATGACGGCGAGGACGCAGTAGAGCTATGGGAGATGGAGGAGAAATGAGCGAACCCAGCCCCCCCAGCTTTCCCAAGCACCTTTTGGACTTCAAAGACTGGAACCGCGCTCAGCTCGAGAGCCTGCTCGAGACCGCCCAGATGATGCAGGAGGTGCTCGCGCGCCCGGTCAAGAAGGTACCGGCCCTCAGCGGGTTTACCGTGGCCACAGTTTTCTTTGAGCCCTCCACCCGCACCCGAATCTCCTTTGAACTGGCCGCCCGGCGCATGTCTGCCGATGTGGTGAGCTTTGTGAGCAGCGCCAGTTCCACGGTCAAGGGCGAAACCCACCGCGACACCCTGCGAACCCTCGACCAGATGGGCATAGACGCCTACATCCTCCGCACCGATGCCGCTGGGGTTCCCCACCAGGCCCACCGCTGGCTAAGGAAGCCGGTCATCAATGCCGGGGACGGCTGGAGGGCTCACCCCACCCAGGCCCTTCTGGACGCCTTCACCCTCAGGGAGCGGTTGGGAAGCCTGGAGGGCAAAAAAATCGCCATTGTGGGCGACATCCTGCACTCACGGGTGGCCCGCTCCAACGCCGAACTCCTGCCCATGCTGGGGGCCTGCGTGGTGGCCTGCGGACCGTCCACCCTACTCCCCGGCCACCTGCCTGGGGTCCGCCTAACCACCAACCTGCGGGAGGCCCTGGAGGAAGCCGATGCGGTGATGGCCCTGCGGCTCCAGAAGGAGCGGATGGACAGGGGGTTGCTCCCGTCTCTCCCGGAGTACATCGCAGGCTATCAGATCACCGAAGCCCGCCTGGCCTGGGCCAAGCCTGAGGCCCCCCTCCTCCACCCCGGCCCCATGAACCGCGACGTGGAGATAGAGGGCACCCTGGCCGACTCACCCCGCAGCTTGGTGGAGCGCCAGGTAGCCAATGGGCAGGCGGTGCGGATGGCAGTGCTGTACCACGTCCTGGTAGGGAAAAGGTAGGGATGAAAGGCGATATTCTTTTCAAGGACGCAACCTTGGTGGATGCTCGGGGAAAGCACGGCATAGCCGATGTGCTGATCGGCGAAGGGCGCATCCTCTCGCTCTTCGGGGGCGAGGCCAAGCGAACCATAGAGGCCAAAGGGCTTTACCTGTCACCAGGCTTCCTCGACCTGCACACCCATCTGCGCGAACCCGGTCAGGAAGTAAAGGAAGACCTGCAAAGCGGTCTGGAAGCGGCGGTCCGGGGTGGCTACACCGATGTGGTCTCCATGCCCAACACCTCACCCGTGGTGGACAGGGCCGAGGCCGTGCGGGCGTTGAAGGAGAAGTCGGCTCGCATTGGGTTCGCCCGGCTCCACCCGGCTGCGGCCCTGACCCAAGGGCAGGAGGGACAGCTCCTCTGCGAGGCCCGGGCCCTGCGCGAAGCTGGAGCGGTGCTGCTCAGCGACGACGGGCGCACCAATGAGGACGCGGGGGTGCTGGCCTTGGGCCTACGCTACGCAGCCTCCTGGGGGCTTCCGGTAGCCGTGCACGCTGAGGACGCAGGGCTCCGGCGGGGTGGGGTGATGCATGAAGGAGAGGTCTCCTGGCGGCTTGGCCTGCCCGGAAACCCTGCCTATGCGGAGACCGCCCGCATTGCCCGCGACCTGGAGGTGGTGCGCTATGTCTGGGAGGGTCTTGGGGTGCGGCCCCAAGGCGAAACCTTGCTCCACATCCAGCACCTGAGCACCAAGCGGGGCCTCGAGCTGGTCCGCCAGGCTAAGCGGGAAGGGCTCCCGGTCAGCACCGAGGTAACCCCCCACCACCTGACCCTAACCGAGGCCCACCTGGAAGGCCTCGATCCCCTTTACAAGGTGGCCCCACCCCTGCGCACCAAGGCTGATGTGGAGGCCCTGTTGGAAGGGCTTTTGGAAGGCAGCATAGACTGCGTCGCTACCGACCACGCCCCCCACACCGAGGACGAAAAAGCCCTGGACCTGCTCCGGGCACCTTTCGGCATCCCCAGCCTAGAGGTGGCCTGGCCGCTGCTCTACACCAAGCTGGTGGAGGAGCGGGGCTTCCCCCTGCCCACCCTGGTGGCCCGCTTCAGCAGCGATCCCCGGCGCATCCTGGGGCTCCCTCCCATCCACCTCGAGGAGGGCGCCGAGGCCAGCTTGGTGCTCTGGAATCCCTCCCAAAAGCGGTCGGTAGACCCCCGCGGCTTTGCCTCCAAGGCCAAGTACAGCCCCTGGGCGGGCTGGACGCTTCTGGGCTGGCCGGTCCTGACCCTGGTGGAGGGGCGGGTGGTTTGGGAGGCAGATTTTTAGAAAAACCTCACATGAGGCCCTGTTATGCTGCATGCGATGAGACGTTGGACCCTCCTAATCCTCCTCTCAGCCAGCCTATGGGCCTGCAGCCGCGCACCCCTGTCGGTGCCCGTAAGGGACTTTAATGTTGACGTTGCGCTGGTGCGCTCAAACCAGGCTGTCTTCGTAAAGCAAAGCTTTGACAGGCCGCCCGTCAGCCTGAGCCGCGTGGCCCTGGAGGGCACCCTGAGGTACCAGCAGACCTCTGCCCAATTTACCTTCTTCGTGAGCGACGAGGAGCCCTGCCAAAACCAGACCCAGGGTTTCTACCTGTGCGATCCCAACGCCCCCCACATTGAGCGGGCCGGCACAGCCGATTTCCGAAGCGGACCCTCGCAGCCTCTACAGCTCACCGCAGAACGGCTCACCCAGGGCATCAACAGCGGCAACCTCTGGATAGGGGTACGGCTGGAAAGCAGTCTGGCCACGGCGGGAACCCTGGAGTTCCGGAATATGGTGGCCCGGGTGGCGGTGCTGCCTTAGGCCCCCACCGGGCCTCAAAGCCATGCGCGGTGCCTCTTGGCGCACTGGCCGGGGAGAAGCGGCCACCGCCACAGTTCAAAGCGGGTTCACCGGCCCAACCGAGGCCTCGCTGCTCAAGTCGTGTTACCTGCTAAATCCCCCTTTGCAGGCAAAAAGCGCTTCCTGGGGGCTTCAAGCGAGGGAAAATCGGGGCCATACACAGCCGGGGGCTGGGGCGCTAGGTGGGGCCTTTCCAGGGGCTAGATGAAGCCTTCTCCTCGGCCCAGCCCACAGGGGCGTTACATCTCGTTACGCAGTCTTTTGCCCTAAAAAAGGGGATTTTTTCTCTATTGGGAAGACCTATGGGAGAAAAAGGGGCCTACCCCCTGGGGGTAGGCGTGACAAACGCACCGCAGCCTGCAGCCGGGGTAGCTAACCTGGAAAGCTGGGTCGCACAAAGGCGACCCCAGCACGACGGAGGAAGGATGCGTCTATACCTATTGGCTCTCGCCCTAGCGCTTTTGGGAAGCGCCCTAGCCCAAAGGGAGGTTCGGCTCGACCTCAAGGCCTTCCGGGTAGTCTCCATAGACCAGGGAGGCCGGGTGGTGGAGCGGCTCGAGCCTGCCCTGGAGGTCCGGCCCGGGCAGCTCATTGAATACCAGCTCAGCGCTCAAAACACCACAGACAAACCCCTCCGCCAGGTGGCCCTGGTCATCCCGGTCCCCAAGGAGGCCGTCTTCCAGGGGGCCTTTCCCCTCGAGGGAGCCCGGCTAGAGTTCAGCTACGATGGCGGGCGCACCTACGGCCAGCCCCCGCTCAAGCGCAAGGTCCGGATGGTGGAGGGCGGCCGGGAGGTAGAGAAAGAGGTAGAGGTAAAGCCCGAAGAGTATACCCACGCCCGCTGGACCCTGCCCGAGCTGGGCGCCCAGCAAACCGTTTTCCTTAGGCTCCGTGCCGTTGTTCGTTAGGAGGAAAGATGCGAAGAATCAAGCTCAAAGGACCCCTAGCCATCCTCGTCGCGCTGGCCCTGATTGGAATTGCCCTGGCCCAGCCGACCCCAGCAGGCACCAGCATCAGCAACCAAGCCTCGGCTCGCTACGTTGACTCGGCCGGCCAGCCCCGCACCACCACCTCCAACCAGGTGGTCACGGTGGTGCAGCAGGTCTACAGCCTCACCATCACCCCCAACGGTTCCTCAGAGGCCCTCCCAGGCCAGACCCGCTCGGCCCTGCCCGGCGCTACGGTCTACTTCGCCTACACGGTGAGCAATACCGGCAACGGCACGGATACCATCGCGCTCACCACCCCCCAGGGCACCGCCGACAACTTCAACCTCACGGGGGTCACGGTCTACCGGGACGACAACTGCAACGGGGCCCTGGACGCCGGTGAAACGGCGGTCTCGAGCCTCACCCTGAGCCACCAGGGCACCCCAAGCAGCTCGGCCTGCGTGGTGGTGGCGGCCACCATCCCCGCCGGGACCCCCGCCGGTCAGTACGCCAACCTAAACCTGGTGGGGACCTCCTCGGGCGGCCCCAGCGACAGCGACAACTGGGCGCGCGCAAACGTTACCGCCGCCGCAGCCCTCACCGCCAACAAGTCGGCCAGCCCCAGCGGCCCTGTGACCCCCGGGACCACCATCACCTACACCATCTTCGGGCAGAACACCGGGGGCAGTGCGGCGAGCGGGGTGAGCGTTCCCGGGCTTAGCGGCAGCGGTATCCTGATTCGGGACATCATCCCAGCCGGCCTGGAGGTAAACAGCCTGCCCACCGGCAGCGCGGGTGCTGGAACCGTGCAGATCGTCTACTCCGCCGACGGCACCAACTGGGCGCCCCTGACCGCCAGCAACCTGCCCCTCGTCGGCAACGGCTCTGTGGCGGTCGGGATGTTCATCAGCGGCAGCGGGGCCTTCTTCCCGCAGGGCGCCTCCTACACCTTCAGCTTCCAGGCCCGGGTGCCCCTGAGCGCTCCGGCTGGAACAGCCTACACCAACGCCGCCACCGTTCGGTTCAACGACGGGACCCAGCAACAGGTCGTCACCACCAACGGCACCACCAACCCGGTGGCTGCGAGCCCCAACGTGGCTGTGGGGCCCTACGGCTACCCCACCGGGGGCGCCACCGGAAGCTACACCGCGGGGAGCTACACCGTAGGGCGGAGCGGGGATACCCAGAGCATTACCTCCGCCTATAGCGGCAGCGTTGTGATTTTCCGCCACACCCTGCGCAACACCGGCAACGCGGCGGACAGCTTCACCCTGAGCCACTCGGGCGCCCCTTCGGGCTGGGTCTGCCAGTTCCTGGCCGACGATCTGACCACCCCCCTCTCCGGCCCAGTGGGCCCGGTGAGCGCAGGCGGGGACTACAGCTTCGCCCTGCGGTGCGCCATCCCCGCTGGCTACACGGCCACCACCGCCCAGACGATCACCGTCACCGCCACCAGCCAGGCCGGACCGACCCAGTCGGACAGCACCACGAACCTGGTCCAGGCGGTGGTCTCTGGCTACGCCGTAGACCTGGCCCGCCTTGGCAGCGGTGGCGACGGCGACCCATCCAACGACAACCCCCCTTCTGCGAGCGCCAACCCGGGCACCCAGGTGAACTTCCCCATCGAGGTGGTCAACACCGGGAACAATCCCGACAGCTTCAACCTGAGCGCTACCCTCCCGTCGGGATGGAGCGCCCTTTTCTATCCCGATGCGAACTGCGACGGGGTCATGGACACCCCCACCCCGAGCCCCATCACCAACACAGGGGTGATCAACCCGGGTGGGGCCAACCGGCGCTGCTACATTGCGGTGGTGCAAATACCGGGCGGCACTGCCCCCGGTGCCAACCCCATAAGCCTTCGGGTGGACAGCGCCACCGACACCGACCCCGGCACCCCAGGCATCCAACCTGCCTCCTCGGACACAGTATCCACCACCGTCAATGTGAATCTGGTGGTTGGCCTCGCGCTTGACCCCGACCGCTCCGGCACGGTCACCAGCCCGGGCACCATCACCTACACCCATAACCTCACCAACACCGGAAACGCCAATGCCACGGTGAGCATCCCGGCGGTGACGAGCGCCTACGGCTGGACCTACGAACTCTCCACCGACGGCAGCACCTGGAGCGCTTCCCTCTCCGGCATCTCGGTTCCCGCAGGGGGCAGCGTGCCCCTGTACGTGCGGGTTCAGGTCCCTGGGGGCCAGCCCATTGGCCGTAGCGAGACAGCAACCCTCACCGCCAACGCCACCTACCCGAGCGGCACCGCGAGCGACACCGCGACGGTCACCACCACGATTGTGGGTGGCGAGCTCAACCTCACCAAGTCGGCAGTGAGCTACGCAGGGGCCACCACCACGGTGCGCCACCCGAGCGGGGCTCAGGCCTACCCCGGTGACCAGATTGTCTACACCGTGGTGGCGAGCAACATCGGCACCGGCAGCCTCACCAACGTTCGGGTATCCGACCCGCTGCCCGCCCACACGACCTTCGTGAGCGCCTCGGCCACCGCAAGCGGTTTTGGCAGTGGGGCACAGGTGCTCTACTCCACGAACGGGACCACCTGGAGCACCACCCCACCGACCTCCCTGCCCACAGGGGGCATCCTCTACGTGGGCGTGGACACGGACGGAAACGGCACCATTGACGGGGGCGATGTCATGCCTGCCGGGGCCAGCATCACCCTGAGCCTGCGGGTGCAGGTGCAGTAACGGAGGCAACCATGAGGGGGGTCTGCGCACTCATTCGGGATGTCGTCAGACCCCCCCTTTTCCTTTTCATCTTTGCGCTGAGCCCCGCCCTAGCTCAGATGGTTATCCGCAACCAGGCCACGGCCCAGGCGGACGGGCAAACCCGCCCCTCCAATGTCGTGGAAACCCGGCTGGACCTCCCTCTCCTCTTCTCCAAGGGGGTGGACCGCAAGGAGGCCACCGTGGGGGACCGCTTGGTCTATACCCTGACCCTGGTGAACCCGGGGCAGGCCGCGCTGCTCGTGGACCTGGAGGACCAGCTTCCGACAGGGACCCAATACGTTCCCGGCACCGCCCAGCCAGTGGTGGCCGCGCATGGGGAGGGGCGGCTGCGCTGGGCCGGCCTCCGGCTGGACCCAGGGGGCCGGCTGGTCCTCACCTATGCGTTGCGCGTCCTCCCTGGGGCCCCTGAGCGGCTGGTCAACACCGCCACCGCTACCGCCACTCGGGAGGGCCCAGGAGACCAGGTCAACGCAGTCCTCTCGGCCACGGCATTCACGCGGGTAGGCGCGGGTCCTTTGGCCCCACCGAACGCCCTACTGGGCCGGGTCTATCTGGACACCGATGGGGACGGCCGGTACACCCCGGGAGTGGACATCCCCCTGCCCGGGGCTCGAGTGGTGCTCGGCGACGGGCTGCAAACCCTCACCGATGCGGAGGGCCGCTACGGCTTCCGCAACCTGGCCGGGGGGGTCTGGACGGTCACCCTTGATCCCGCCTCGGCCCCCTTCCCTCCCCTCCCTCACCCCGAGGCCTTGGGCGACGGCTACCGGCACCGGGTACGGGTGGAGGGGCTCACCGTAAGCGACTTCCCCCTGAGGGCCCCGAGCGGCGTCGTCAGCGTGGCCCGCGAGACGGTCCTCCAGTTTGGCCCCCTGAAGGTGCACAAGCGGCTCCTCGAGCTGCCCCAGGGGGTGCGGGTGGTCCTGGTCCTGCGGAGCGACGAGGCGCTTTCCGACCTGACGCTCACCGACCCGCTGCCCGGTGGGGGGGAGCGGCGCTTCCACTTTGAGGTCTTCCAGGGCGAGCAGACCCTCACCTACGACCTGCCGGGCGGATTCCTGACCGACCCCCAGGTGCGCTGGAGGTACCCGTGAGAAGCCTTGGCCTCCTCTTCCTTCTCCTCGCGGGAGTGGCCCTCGCTCAACCCCGCACCGACCTCAAGGGCATCGTGCCGGGGGACGCGCTGGGCTGGGAGGTGCGGGACTTGCGAGCCAGCGTGGTGGTAGGCAAGCCCACCCTCCTAAACCTGCAGATCTACTCGCCTGGTTTTGACCCGAACGACTACCGCAGGGGCCTCCGGGGCGGGGAGGAACTGGGCGACGAGCGCTACGACGGGGGACGGGGGGAACTGGTGGCCGAGTTCACCCTTGCTCGAGGCGAGCAGATTGTGGTCCAGAAGACCTACGGGGTGGAGCCCCACCGCTGGGACCTTTTCTTTAGGGGACCCCTGGAGCCCGGGGTCTACACCCTCTCGGCCCGCTTTAGCGGCCGGGGCAAGAACGCCTTCCTCTACCGCATCCAGACCCGGGAACCCGACGCGGCTGAGCTCCTGGTTGAACCCGGCCTACAGCTCTACGACGTGCGCGGGAGGGGCTGGGTGGAGCCCCTGCACCTCCTGGTGGAAAGGGAGGCCCTGCCCGTGCGGGTAGGCTTCTACGATGAGGACGGCCCCAGGGAGATGGAGGCCCGGGTGCGGCTGCCGGATGGGCGCGCAGTGCCCCGCCCGGTCTCCGGCGACCGAGGCTGGGCTCACTACGAGATTCGCCAACCGGGGTTCTACACCTTTGGCTTCCGCCGCGCCCCGGGCGCAACCCAGCACTCCAACACCATCGGTGTCCGGCTGGACGCCTGCGTGGAGGTTGAGCGGGAGGCCTTCCGGGTGGTGGCCCCACGCCCTGTCTCGGTGAGGGTGGTGGACACCGAAGGCCGGCCCCTGAGAGCCCCTACCGCGGTTGAGGGGGGCAGTACCCGCACCGTTCGTCTGGCCTCCTTGCCCGAGGGGTACCGGCTGTTCCAGCTCGAGGCGCGGGGCGGTGAGCACCTTGGGGGTGGCGTCCTCCGCTTCGGCTGTGCAGGAGGTGAGGCCCGCTTCGTGCTGGAGAAGCACCCCGAAGCTACCCGGCCCCCGGTCGCGGAACCCGAGCCCCCAGCCACGCTGGAGCTTGGGGCCGCTCTGATTACCCCCAGCGGGGAGGAACCCTTCCCCCTGAGCGTGCAGGTGGGCGAGCGTCGGCTTGGGCCTGGCCGCTATGAGCTACCTCCTGGAAGCTATACCTTGATGCCTGAGCTAGAAGGCGCCCGCGTCGAGGGGCCCTCCTCGGTCAGGCTGGAAAGTGGTGAGGTTAGGCGGATAATCTTCAGGGTTTACCCGGAAGTACAGCTCAGCCTGGAGGCCAGCCGCACCACCCTGCGGGTCGGTGAGGAGGCCACCCTGACGGCCCGGGTCCGCACGGCCTTCCCGCATACCCTGCCCGCTGAGATAGAAATGGAGCTGCCCCCCTGCCTGGAGGCCCTGGGGGCGACCCGCCTGACCGCCCCCGTGGCCGGGGGCCGCGACGCTGTGCTTGCCCTGCCGGTGCGGGCTGCCTGCCGGGGGGAGCTCGAGGTGGAGGCCCTCCTGGCCCCCTGGGGGCAGAGGGCCAGGACCCGGCTGCACCTCGTCCAACCCGCCGCCTTCACCCTGGAGAAGGAGGCCCTTAGCCCCACCGCGGCCGTGGGGGAGGAGGTGGTCTGGCGCCTGCGGGTGAGGAACACCGGCGACGAGGCTGGGTCCGTGCGGGTGCAGGACAGCCTTGCCGCTGGACTGCAGGGCCTGCCGCTCGACCAGAACATAAAACTGCTGCCCGGCGAGGAGCGCACCCTCGAGGTGCGCACCCGCGTGACCTCCGAGGCCCCTCCCACCCTTACCAACACCGCCCGGCTGCTTGACGAGCAGGGCCAAACCCTGGTTGAGGTCCGCGCTGGAGTGCGAACCCTCCGAGCGGTGGCCGGACTCTCCCGCTCGCTGGACAAGAGGGTGGTGGTCCCCGGCGAGGAAGTGGAGGTGCGGCTGGTGGTGCGCAACACCGGCGAAGCCCCCCTGCGCTACACCCTGGAAGACGCCTACCCCGAGTGGCTGGAGGTGGACGCCCCACCCCGATTCAGCGGCGAGCTGGCCCCCGGCGGAAGCGCTGTCCACACCTACAGGGCTCGGGTGCGCTTTGGCGCCCCAGCCGAAGGGGCCTTCCAAGCCAGGCTCCAGTCCAATGGCGGCGACCTGAGCGCACCGGATCGCCTCCAGCGCACCCTGGTGCACCTGGAAAAGGCCGTGGAGCCCGCACGGGTGCTGGTGGGCGGCGAGGCCACCTTCACCCTTCGGGTAGGCAACCCCACCGACCACCCGATAACCCTCAGCCTGCTGGAAGCCCCAGGCGAGGGGTTAGCGCTGCGGGGGAATCGCCCCTCGAGCCTCACCTTAGAGCCCGGGGAGACCCGCGAGGTGCGCTTTGAGGCCAAAGCGGAGCAGGCCGGTGCTCTGGAAAACGGGGCCACCGCTTTTGTGAACGGGACCCCAGCCTCCTTCCCGGCCAGGGCCACCCTGACCGCCCTCCCCCCCCTGGCACCGACGCGGGTCTCTACCGTGCGGCTGGAGTTCAGGGTAAAAGGGACGGGGGACCGCCTTCTCCTCACCCATCGTCCACCCGAGGGGGGCCAGTTTGAGCCCGGCTCGGCCCGGCTGGACGGCCGGCCCCTGGAAGACCCCCGCGTGGACGGGGAGGGCCGGCTCTACTTCGAGCTGCCCTACCAGGCCCAGGGGGTGGTCTCCTACGAGCTGCGCCACCGCGAGGCCCTGCCAGCTCTGGAGGCGCCCACCCTAACCCTGCGCATGGGCGACCGGGAGGTGTACCTGCAGGGCCAGCAAACCTTTGCCAGCCTCCAAAGGGCCCGGCCCACGGAGGTCAGGCTGCGCGAGGGCTTCATCCAAGAGCCCCTGCCCGGCACGGTCTTCCGGGTAGACAGGACCCGGGTGGTGCTGCAAACCCCCTACGGCCTCGAGACCCGCCTGACTCTAAACGGCCAGCCGATAGACACCAAGAACCTGGGCGAGGCCACCTACGACGAAGAAAACGGCCGGCAGACCCTCCAGTTCTATGGCGTACCCCTCCAGGAAGGGCGCAACCTGATTGAGGTGGAGACCCCGGTAGGCTCCGACCGGGTGGAGGTCTTCCTGGTAGGCCGTCCGGTCCGGCTGGAGGTGCGCCCTCTGCGGCTTTTGGCTGACGGCCGCACCCCTTTGGAGCTAGAGGTACGGGCCCTAGACGCCCTAGGCCTGACCGCGGGCTTTGGCCCGGTCACGGTGGAAACGAACGTTGAGCCCCTCGAGCCCGACGCCTTCCCGCTCCTGTCGGGCTACCAGGTGCCCCTCAAGGACGGGCAGGCCCTCCTGCGGCTCCGGCCTACCGCCGCCCCCACCCCTCTGCGCCTGCGGCTGACCTTCGAAGGGCTTTCAGCCCAGGCCGAGTTCTTCGCCCTGGGCCGCCAGGAGGGGCTGTGGCAGCTTCAGGGCAGCGCGGGGGTGCGGTTGGGCGAGAGCATCCAGGCGTTTGGAATGGGGCGCGGCTACCTAGAGGCCCCCCTGGAGGGCGGCGTCCTGCGGGCCGCCCTGGATGGCTCGCTGCGCTTTGAGGAGGGCCGGCCCCAGGTGGAAAGCGGACTGCGGGGGCTCCCTGACCCCACCGGGCGCTTCCCCCTCACGGGCGCAGGGAGCGAGGCCCAAAGGCCCCTGCCGTCCAACGATCCGGTGGCCCTGCGCTATGACCGGGAAGGCTTCAGCCTGGGCTACTTTGCTGACCAGCTGAGCGTGTTTGGCCTGAGCGAACTGCCCCAGGGCACCGCCCTGCGCCTCGAGACCCGCCAGGACCTAGCCCTGCAAGGCTTTGCGGGCTGGCTGCCGGTGGGCAGCAAAACCGACCTGATCGTGCCCGATGGCACCCGCTTCTACAAGCTGAGCGGGCCCGCCGAACCAGGCAGCGAGCAGGTGGTGCTGCTGGTGGGGGCTAGCGAAAGGCGGCTGGAGCGCCTAAAGGACTACGTGCTGGACGCTTCAAGCGGCATTCTGACCCTCTCCGAACCGCTTTGGCCCAGTAGCTCCGACTTCCAGCCGGTGCGGCTGCGGGTGGTGTATGCCCCGCTGGGCGGCGCCCGCGAACTGGGCTACGGGGCCGGGGCGCGCTGGCGGGTGGGCGACTTTAGCATTGGGGCAGGGGCCGCCTACCTGCCCGGCAACGGCTGGCGCTACGGGGCCGAAGCCGCCTACCAGCTTCCTGGGTTTGGCCTGCGGGCCACCTACAGCCGGGGCAGCGCCGAGCGGTTTGGCCTCGAGCTCTCCGGCAAGAATGGCCCCCTGGAGTCCACCGCCCACCTGAGCTACGGGGGCAAGCTCCAGGGCCAGGCCCAGGTGGCCTACCGCCTGAGCGAAGCCGACCGGGTCTCGCTCGAGCACCAGACCGGCGAGACCAACCGCACCGGCCTGCTCTACACCCGCCGCCTGAACCCCGCCTTCTCGGTGGGGGGCGGGCTGGGTTACACCTGGGAAACCGCCACCCTGCTGGGCCTGGGGCGGCTGGGCTTTAGCAGCGGGCCCCTGAACACGGAACTCACCCACGCCCAGCCCTTCAGCCTGACCCAGAGCGCCGCCACCCGCCTGCGGAGCAGCTATGCCTTCGACGCCAACCTGAGCGCCGAGGCCGACCTGACCCAGACCTGGGGCCTGGGCCTCTCGGGGAGCCTGGGCCTCAAGCAAAAACTGGGCAGCGCCAACCTGGCCCTGGCCTACCAGCTGCCCGGCGCGGCGGGAGAGGGCAACCGGGCCCGCTTTGGCCTGGAAGCGCCCCTGCCCCTTACCGATGGCTGGAGCCTGAATGCCAGCGCAGGCTACGAGCGCAGCCTCTCCACCGGCAGCGACCAGCTGGCCTTTGGCCTGGCCCTGCGCTACCAGGCCGAGCAGTTCAGCGCCACCCTGGGGGCCGAGACCGCCTGGGCCGCCGGCCAGCCCAAGCTGGTGTGGCGGGCCGGGGCCACCGGTCAGCTCGATGCCCAGCAGACCCTCTCGCTGGACGCCAACTACCAGATATTGCCCGTCCTCGAGGGTCGCGTTACCCTGGCCTACGCGCTGCGCGGGCGCGACGCCTCGCTCCTGAGCTACCACCGGCTGAATAGCGGGGGTGAGCGGGTGCTCGAGGGCGCCCTGGCTGCCAGCTATCACCCCGGCCTGAGCTTCCAGCTCCGGCCCAGCCTGGCCTACCGCCTCAAACTCGACGACCCCACCGGCCACACCTACGGGCTGGGCCTGGGCGGCAACTACTACCTCACCGACTGGCTGGGCCTGGGGGCCGCCGTCTACTACCAGCTCCAGCCCGGAACCCAGAGCAGCGCCACAGCCTGGTCGCTCGAAGCCAGCTTCCGCCTGGTGGAGGGCCTTTGGCTCAACGCAGGCTACACCCTGGGCGGCTTTGTGGGCCCGACCCCCGAAACCGCGCCCGGCTTCTACCTCAGGTTCGACTTCCTGGGAGGCTCTCGGTGAAACGGACGACCCCCCACTGGAACGAGCTGCGCCTGTACACCGCAAGGCTCCTGCTCCTCCCCCTCCTGCTCGCGCTGAGCCTGGCCCAGGCCCAGGTGGTGCGGAGCTTCACCAACGTGTTCAACAGCAACACCACTGGCAACATCGTAGTGATCGGCAATACCCTGATGACCTGCGGCACCAGCACCGTCACCCCCAGCAACCCCCCCACCTGCAACACCAGCGACACCAACCTGAGCAACAACCGTTCGATGGTGTTGGTTGACTTCGACGGCGACAGCTCCACCTCCAACTCCTCCCGCGCCACCCTGAGCCTGCCAAGCGGGGCCCAGGTGCTCTTCGCCGGGCTCTACTGGGGTGCCCGCGCCGACCCCAGCAGCACTACCCGCAACCAGATTCACTTCCGCCCACCAGGAAGCGGCTACCAGACCCTAAACGCCGACTGGCTTGAGACCATCACCACCCAAGGAGCTGCCACCAGCCGCCCCTACGCCGCTTTTCGCGACGTAACCAGCCTGGTGCAAGCTGCAGGCTCGGGCGACTACTGGGTGGCAAACATCACCGCCCTTACCGGCAACGACAGCCTGGGCTTTTACGCCGGCTGGAGCCTGGTGGTGGTCTACCAGCACCCCGCCGAGCCCCTCCGTCGCCTGACCGTAGCCCAGGGACTGGCCGTGGTGAGCAGCGGCAACAACGTAAATCAAACCGTCTCCGGGTTGCTGACCCCTGCGGTGGGCGCCGTGGAGGCCCGGGTAGGTGCGGTAGCCTGGGAGGGCGATGCGGGTATCCCGGGTGACCAGCTCCAAATCCGGCCCACGGGCGGTGCCACCTGGGCCAGCCTCTCCGATGGGCAGAACCCGGCCAACAACTTCTTCAACTCCAGCGTGAGCACCCTGGACAGTCGGTTCACCAACAAACAACCCGACTACGTGAACCAGTTCGCCCTGGATGCCGACGTGGTGCAGTACAACGGCCTGCCCAACGGCACCACCTCGGTAGACCTGCAGTTCACCTCCACCCAGGACGTCTACTTCCCCCAGGTGCTCACCTTCGCGGTGAACATCTACGCCCCTAACCTCACCACCACCTTCACCAAGACCGTGACCGACCTCAACGGGGGCAACGTGCTGGTGGGCGACATCCTGGAGTACACCATCAGCTTCACCAACACCGGAGGGGACGGGGCCACCAACGTGGTGGTGCGCGACCCGATTCCCCCAGGCACCCAGTACGTGCCGGGAAGCCTCCAGGTGCTCTCCAACGCCACCGGTGCTCCTACCGGTACCTTCACCGACGCCAGCGGCGACGACATCGCTGAGTACAGCAGTGGGTGCAGCGAGCTATCCGGAAGCCCCGCATGCGTGCGCTTCCGGCTGGGCATCGGAGCAGGGGCCACCCAAGGGGGCCTGATCCTCCCCAGCCAGGGGGCCAGCGTGCGCTTTAGGGTGCAGGTGCTGCCCAGCGCCGCCGGGACGACCCTGACCAACACTGCCCAGATCAGCTACAACAGCCAGACCCTGGGCACAGCCTTCAACCAGAGCGCAAGCGCCACGGCCAGCGCCAGCGTGCCCACCCCCCCGAGCCTGAGCAAGGCCTTCAGCCCCAGCAGCATCCCTGCAGGCGGCACCAGCACCCTCACCCTTACCCTCACCAACCCCAACACGGCCCCTGCTACCCTTGCTGCCGCCCTGGTGGACAACCTCCCTTCAGGCCTAGTGGTGGCCAGCCCCGCAGGCGCCACCACCACCTGCCCGGGCGGCTCGGTTGCGGCCAGCCCAGGGAGCAGCACGGTGAGCTTGGGGAGTGGGGCCCAGATTCCAGCAGGCGGGTCCTGCACAGTGAGCGTGAACGTGACGGGCAGTACCCCCGGCAGCTACACCAACACCCTGCCCGCCGGAGCCCTCCAGACCAACCAGGGCAACAACACCACCGCAGCCAGCGCCACCCTGAACGTCCTGGGAACCAGCCTTTCGGGCCGAATCTACGCCGACCAACAGCCCAACGGCACCCTCGAGCCCAGCGAGGGCTGGAGCAGCGGACCTACCGTGTACGTGAACCTGGTACAGAGCGGCTCGGTAGTGCAGTCAGTAGCGGTAGGCCCGGGCAGCGGCACCTATACCTTCAACGCTGTCCCCCCCGGTAGCTACACCCTGGTGGTGGCCACCAGCCCCACAGCCACCACCCCCACAGCCCCCGCAGGATGGCTTTTTGTCAACCCAGCGGGCACCCGGAACGTCAACGTGGGGACGACCCCCATCGCCAACCAAGACTTTGGCCTCTACCACGGCTCACGCCTGCAGGGCCGGGTCTTCTGGGACGACGGCCTGGGTGGGGGCACCCCTAACGACGCCGTGCAAAACGGGGGCGAGGCCGGGATAGGAGGGGTCCTTGTGGAGGCCACCGATGGGAACCAGTCGGTGAGGACCACCACCGATGGTGCCGGCCAATTCAGCCTCTACGTACCCCACACCTTTGGTCCCAACCTCACCCTGCGCCACGCCCAAAGCCCGGCCACCGGCACCAATGTGGGCGGGGGTGCAGTGGCCCTGGCCGCTACCTACGGCGACCCAAGCGCCCAGGCCCGCACCATCGCGGGCTTTACCCCAGGGCAGGTCTACAGCGGCTACAACTTCGGCGTGGTGCGGCCCTCCCGCCTCGAGCCCGACCGCTCGGGGCAAGCCACAAGCCCAGGCACCATCACCTACAGCCACCTCTTCCGGCCGGGTACCCTGGGGAGCGTAAGCCTCGGGGTCACCGGAGGGAGCTTTGGCTACAGGCTGAGGTGGGACGCAAACTGCAACGGCAACTTTGACGCCTCCGAGGTCTTCGCCCCCCCACCCCTTGTGCTGAACGTGGACGCCACCTGGCCCCGCGAGACCGATGGGAGCCTGCGGGCCTGCGCGGTGGAACTGGAGGTACAGGTGCCCGGAGGGGTAGCCTCCGGCACCGTGGACATAGCCCGGCTGGGCCTCAGCCTTACCTGGACGGGCAACCCGAGCGCTGTGGAGGCCAGAGCACTCCTGGACGCCACCACGGTCCTTCCCTCGGGAGGGCTTTCCCTACGCAAGGAGGTGCGGAACGTGACCCAAGGCACTCCCTTCAGCAGCGCGGGTGGGGGCCGGCCGGGCGAGGTGCTGGAATACTGCATCAGCTACCAGAACCTGGGCAGTAGCCCCATCACGAGCGTGGTCATCACCGACCCTATCCCCTTCTTCACCCTCTACCAGCCAGGTAGCCTCAGGCTCAACGGGAACCCCCTTACGGAGGCGGCAGACGCCGACCCTGGGGAGGTGAGCGGGGGTGTGGTGCGGGTAGGGGTGGGGAACCTGACCCCCGGCGCGGGAGGCAGCGTCTGCTACCAGGTACAGGTACGGTAAACCCTTTCACAACAGGCCCTTCTAGGGGAATAAACTGAGGGCATGTCGCTGGCGGCGTTTCACCAGGCGCAAGGGGCAGTGTGGGACCGGGAGGGTGAGGTAGAGGTACCCTGGAGCTACGGAAACGTGGAGGAGGAGGTGGAGGCGCTCTACCGGGGAGCGGCGTTGCTGGACTTTTCCGAACACGGCCTTCTGGAGCTGAGAGGGGCGGATCGGGTGGACTTCCTACACAACCAATGCACTTCCGACATTCGGGGAATGCCCAAAGAGAGCTGGCTCGAGACCCTCTTCCTAAACGCCAGGGGCCAGATTGAGCACCTGGGTCGGGTCTTCCACCTTGGGGAGGCCCTTTGGGTAAGCTCCCCCAGCGCCCAGGCCCTAGCCCAGCGCTTCCGCCGCTACATCGTCTTTGACCAGGTGGAGGTAGAACCCCTGCCCCACTCCCTCCTGCGCCTGCAAGGCCCCCAGGCTGAGGCGGTGGGGCAGCAGCTCCTCCCCCTGCCCCCCCGCTGGAGCCTGAGCCGGCTTTCCGGTGGGGTGGTGGCCCGCGACGAGCTGGGCCTTTGGTTGCTGCTCCCGACCCCACAGGCCGCAGATCTAGCCCCTCAACTGCTGGAGCACGGGGCGACCCCAGTGGGCCGCCAGGCCTGGCACATCTGGCGGGTGGAGCAGGGGCAGCCCGACCTGGCTGAAGCCTTGGGGGAACTGCCCCAGGAGGCGGGCTTGGAGGGCCGGGTGAGCTACAAAAAGGGCTGTTACCTGGGCCAGGAGATCATGGCCCGGCTCGAGGCCCGGGGCCAGACCCGCTACCGCCTGATGGCCTTGCTGGGGCAGGCCCAGATACCCCCCGGGGCCGAGGTTTTTCGCGAAGGCAGACCCGTGGGGCGGGTGGGTACCGCGGTGGAATCGCCGGAATGGGGTGCGGTGGCCCTGGCCCTCCTGCGCAAGGAGCTGCGCCCCGGCGACCAGGTCAGGGTGGGGGAGTGGTCGGCCACGGTGGCCTCCCTTCCGCTGGAGTAGCATCTCCCCTCCGTATGATGGAAGGAGGGGGTGGCGGTGTTTTTCAAAGAAAGCGGAAAACACCGGCTTTGATATGTCTTTGGCAGAGATAATCGGAGTGGGGGACGAGCTGCTCTACGGCGAAACCGTGGACACCAACACCGCGGAAATCGCCGCCAGCCTTCGGCCCTATGCGCTGGAAGTGCGGCGCACCCTGCGGGTGGCCGATCACCTGGAGACCCTAGCCCTGGAGGTGCGCCGGGCCTGGGAAGGGGCCCGTCTGGTGGTCCTTTCGGGGGGGCTCGGCCCTACCCCGGACGACATCACCCGCGAGGCAGTAGCCCAGGCCCTGGGGGAGGAACTGGAAATCGACCTCGAGGTGCTGGCCCAGCTGGAGGCCCTCTTTGCCCAGAGGGGATGGCAGATGCCCGAGGCCAACCGCAAACAGGCCATGAGGATCCCCTCGGCTCGCTGGATCCCTAACCCCCGGGGCACCGCACCCGGCTGGTGGGTGCGTCGGGACGGCAAGGACCTGGTGGCCCTGCCCGGTCCGCCAGCGGAGTGGCGACCCATGTGGGCTGAAACCCTACCCCAGCTTGGTCTGCCCCCCCGCCCCTACAAGCAGGCCACCCTCAAGACCTTTGGTCTGGGGGAATCGCGGATTGTGGAGCTTCTCGGCGAGCTGTTCCAGCGCAACGGCGAGGCCCAGGTGGGCACCTACGCCCACGCAGACGGGGTAGCGGTGGTGGTGCGCGGAGAACCCGAGGCCGTAGAACGCCTTGTGGACGCGCTCCGCTCGAGGCTGGGCGGGGCAGTCTGGGGAGAGGACGGGGATAGCCTACCCGCACTGACCCTGGAGCAGCTCCAGGCTCGAGGCGCCACTCTAGCCACCCTGGAGTCCGTAACAGGCGGTGCGCTGAGCGCCCTGCTCACCTCGGTCAGCGGTGCCTCTAGGGTCTACCTGGGGGGGCTTATGGCCTATCATCCCCAGGCCAAGGCCCACCTGGGCCTTCCGGCCGAAGGTACGGTCTCGGCCGCTACTGCCGAAGCCATGGCTGCTCTGGCCCAGGAGCGGTTCGGCGCCACCTACGGCCTGGCCACCACCGGCGTAGCCGGCCCAGAAGAGCTGGAGGGCCAGCCGGTGGGCACGCTGTACGTGGGCCTGGCAGGCCCGGAAGGGGTGCGCTCGAGGCACTACCGCCTGCCGGGGGCCAGCCGCGAGGTACTGCGCCAGCGCGCCGCCCACGCTGCTTTGGCCTTCCTGCTGGGAGAGCTGCGATGAGGCTTTTCTACGCCCTTTTCCCCCCCCGAGCGGTGCAGCAAAGCCTGGCCCAGATTCAGGAAAAGCTGCGCCCCTACAGGGGTTGGAGGCCGGTACAGCCCCACCAGATGCACATCACCCTGCTTTTCCTGGGAGAACAGCCCGAAGCGCGCCTCCCGGAGCTGCGCCAGACAGGAAGGGAGGTGGCCGCCCGGGTACCCGCCTTTGAGGTAACCCTAGGGGGTACCGGCTACTTCCCCGCCGCTGGCTCCCCACGGGTCTGGTTCGTCAAAGCCAGCGGGGTCGGCTTGGAACCCCTGGCCTCCGGGCTCCAGCAGGCCTTAGGGATAGGGGAGGGCACCTTCCGCCCCCACCTTACCCTAGCCCGGAAAAAAGGCCCCGCACCCCGGGTGGGGCCGGTGGTGGTAAATCTGCGCTTTACCGCCCGAGCAGTATGCTTGGTGGAGTCAAAGCTGGAACCCGCAGGAGCAAGGTACCGTGTTCTGGAGGCGTTTCCGCTGAATGGGAGTGGGTATGGACAAGGAGAAGCAGAAGGTTTTAGAGGGCACCCTGAAGACCATTGAAAAGCAGTTTGGCAAGGGGGCCATCATGCGCTTGGGGGAGGCCCCCAAACAGCAGGTGGACGTGATCCCAACCGGAAGCCTGGGCCTGGACATGGCCCTAGGGGTGGGCGGCATCCCCAAGGGTCGGATCATCGAGATTTACGGGCCGGAGTCTGGCGGCAAGACCACCCTGGCCCTCTCCATCATCGCCCAGGCCCAGCAGATGGGCGGGGTGGCGGCTTTCATTGACGCTGAGCACGCCCTCGACCCCCTGTACGCCAAAAGCCTGGGGGTCAACATAGACGATCTGCTGGTCTCCCAACCGGACACCGGCGAGCAGGCCCTGGAGATCGTGGAGCTTCTGGCCCGCAGCGGGGCCGTGGACGTGGTGGTGGTGGACTCGGTGGCAGCCCTGGTGCCCCAGGCCGAGATAGAGGGCAACATCGGGGACGCTTTCGTCGGGGTGCAGGCTCGGCTGATGAGCCAGGCCCTCCGCAAGCTCACCGCGGTACTGGCCAAGAGCAACACCGCCGCCATCTTCATCAACCAGATTCGCGAAAAGGTAGGCACCACGTACGGCAACCCGGAAACCACCCCCGGCGGCCGGGCGCTCAAGTTCTACGCCTCGGTGAGGCTGGACGTGCGCAAGCAGGGCCAGCCCATCAAGGTGGGCAACGCGGCGGTGGGCAACCGGGTCAAGGTCAAGGTCACCAAGAACAAACTGGCCCCTCCCTTCCGCGAACACGAGATTGAGCTGTACTTCGGCAAGGGCATAGACCCTCTGGCCGACCTGGTGAGCATCGCCATTGCCACCGAGGTGATCAGCAAATCCGGCTCCTGGCTCTCCTACGGCGAGGTGCGGCTTGGTCAAGGCAAGGAAAAGGCCGTGGAGTTCCTGAAGGGTGAGCCCCGGCTGGCTCAGGAAATCCGTGAGAAAGTTCTGGCCCAAGCTGGTAAGCTAGCTGTACTGACGGCCTCTTCCGAAGAAGGCGAAGCGGCAGAGGCTGCCGAGGTTTAGACGAGACTTGTGGGGTTCTCCCAGGATGAAGGGCCCGGTAGACATGGGGGGAAGGATTTGCTCGGCGGACGGCTGGGCTGAGGGGCTTGAAGGCGGTCCGGTGGCCGCAGGGCGTCGGGCCCAAAGCCCAACCCGCGCTTTTTAGATAGACATCCACCCGACCCGGAACTGAGAGAACCTCCTTGCCGAGGAGGTAGCGATGGCTTTTACGATTCTGGACGCAATATTGGCGCTGATGGTGCTCGTGCTGGGGGTGGCGGTGGTGGTGCTGGCCCAGCGCAGCGCCCGGCTGGCCGAGGTCAACAAAGGTGAACTCGAGGCAGCCCACCGGGAAGCCCAGAAAACCCTGGAGGCAGCCCGTCGGCAGGCCGAGGCGGTCTTGGAGCAGGCCAGGGCCCAGCTAGAGGCAGCCCGCGAGGAGGCCCAGAGCCTGCGGCAAAGCGCGCTTTTGGAGGCCCAAAACCTGCGGCAAAGCGCCCAGGCCGAGCTCGAGCGGCTACGCCAGCAAGGGGAAGAGCGGCTGCGGCAACAGCTGAGGGAAGAACGTGAGCGGCTACAGGCCGGTCTGGAGGCGGAGCGAGCCTCCTTGAAGGCCGAACGGGAACGCTTGCAGAGCGAGCTGCAGGCCATCCGGGCTGAGCGGGAGGAGCTCAGGCGGGAGGCTGAGAGGCTCACCCGGCGCAGCGAGCAGCTTGACGCCCGCGCGGCCCGGCTGGATGAGCAGGAAGAGCGGCTGGACACCCTGGAAAGAAGCCTCCAGAACCGCGAGGCCGAGCTAGCCCAGCGCGAAGGGCAGATCGAATTGAAGCTCCAGGAAGTGGCCGGGATGAGCCGGGAGGAAGCCCGCAACCTGCTCCTTTCCCGGCTGGACGCCGAACTGGAGGAGGAGAAGGCCCTGCGGGTCAAGGCCAACCTGGAGAGGATTCGGCTGGAGGTCAAGCGCGAGGCGCAAAAGCTGCTGGCCCTGGCCGCACAGCGCCAGGCCTCCGAAACCGCCGCAGCCCTGGCCGTCTCGGTGGTGCCCATCCCTTCCGATGCCATGAAGGGCCGCATCATCGGGCGCGAGGGACGCAACATTCGCACCTTCGAGGCCCTCACCGGGGTCGACCTGATCATCGACGACACCCCCGAGGCAGTGCTCCTCTCCAGCTTCAACCCCGTGCGGCGCGAGATCGCCCGCATGGCCCTGGAGCAGCTCGTGGCCGATGGCCGCATCCACCCCAGCCGCATCGAGGAGGTGGTGGAAAAGGCCAAAAATGAGATGAAGACCTTTATCTACGAGCGAGGGGAGGAGGCCGCTTTGGAGGCCGGGGTGGTGGGTCTCAAACCGGGCCTGGTGCAGCTTCTGGGGCGGTTGCACTTCAGAAGCTCCTACGGCCAAAACGTGCTCAAGCACTCCATCCAGGTAGCCCACCTGACCGGCATCATGGCCGCCGAGCTGGGGTTGGATGCGGTGCTGGCCCGTCGGGCGGGACTGCTGCACGACCTGGGCAAGTCGGTGGACCGCGAGATTGAGGGCACCCACGTGGAAATCGGCGTTACCCTGGCCACCCGCTTCGGCGAGCCCAAGGAGGTTGTAGACGCCATCGCCCACCACCACGATCCCGAAAACGGCGAGACCCTCTACGCGGTGCTGGTGGCCGCCGCCGACGCCATCAGCGCGGCCCGCCCCGGTGCACGGCGCGAGAGCCTGGAGGAGTACCTCCAGCGCCTGGAGCAGCTCGAGCGCATCGCCCTCTCCTTCCCCGGGGTAGACCACGCCTTTGCGGTGCAGGCCGGGCGCGAGGTGCGGGTCATCGTGAAGCCCGAGCGCATCTCCGATGCCAAGGCGGTGCTGCTGGCCCGGGAGATTGCCGGACGCATTGAGCGGGACATGAATTACCCAGGCCAGGTGCAGGTCACGGTGGTGCGGGAGAGCCGGGCAGTGGAATTCGCCAAGTGATTTGTAGCCCTGCCGAAAAACCCGCCTAAGGACCACGGGTATCCTCCTTGATATGGCGCAGACTGCAATCGTAATCGGCTCGGGCATCGGCGGGCTGGCCATGGGCATCCGCCTTCAGAGCCTGGGCTTTGAGACCACCATTCTGGAAAAACTGGACGGCCCGGGTGGGCGGGCCTACACCAAGCGCGTAGATGGCTTCACCTTTGACATGGGGCCCACCGTGATCACCGTGCCCCACTTCATCGAGGAGCTATTCGCGCTGGAGCGGGGCCAGCCGGGGCTTCACCTACCCGACTTCCCAGAGTCGGTGCGAGAGGGGGGTAAAGGGGTGCGGGAAGGCCTATCGGGGGGAGCCCACACCAGCCGGTATGTGCAGATCGTGCCTATCCGGCCCTTCTACCGCATCTACTTCGACGACGGCAGCTACTTCGACTACGACGGCGATCCCGAGAACACCCGCCGCCAGGTGGCCGCTCTAGGCGAGCCCGGCGACCTAGAGGGCTACGAGCGCTTCCACCGCGATGCCCAGGCCATCTTCCAGCGGGGCTTCCTCGAGCTGGGCTACACCTACTTCGGCGACCCCCTGACCATGCTGCGAATCGTACCCGACCTCCTGCGGCTGGACGCGGTGCGCAGCCTCTTCAGCTTCACCAGCAAGTACTTCCGCTCGCCCAAGCTGCGCCAGGTCTTCAGCTTCGAAACCCTGCTCATCGGCGGCAACCCCCTGGCGGTGCCGGCCATCTACGCCATGATCCACTTCGTGGAGAAAACCTGGGGGGTCCACTTCGCCCTAGGGGGCACCGGGGCGTTGGTGCGAGCCCTGGTACAAAAGTTCGAGGAGCTGGGTGGGCAGATTCGCTACAACGCCGAGGTGGCCCGGATCAATGTGGCGCGGCAGGGCCGGCGCAAGGTGGCCACCGGGGTCACCCTAAAGAGCGGCGAGGTGCTCGGCAGCGACCTGGTGGTCTCCAACGCCGACTACGCCCACACCTACCTAAGGCTGGTCGAACCCCAGCACCGCTTCTGGAATGCCGACTGGCTGGTGAAACGGCGTCCCCAGAGCATGTCTTTGGTGGTCATCTACTTTGGCTTCAAGGCCGATGGCCGCGAAGGGGAGCGGCTTCGGCATCACAACATCATCCTAGGACCCCGCTACGAGGGGCTGCTGCAGGACATCTTCGGGAGGAAGGTCCTGGCCAAAGACTTCAGCCAGTACCTCCACATCCCCACCCTCACCGACCCCTCCTTGGCCCCGCCGGGGCACCACGCAGCCTACACCCTGGTGCCGGTACCCCACAACGGCAGCGGATTGGACTGGGAGCTTTTGGGAGAGCCTTTTGTGGACAAGGTGCTGCGCTTCCTGGATGAGCGCGGCTACCTGCCAGGCCTGATGGAGCGCCTGGTGCACAAAAGCTTCATCACCCCCGACTACTTCGAGCACACCCTCAACAGCTACCTGGGCAACGCCTTCGGCCCCGAGCCCATCCTGGCGCAGTCGGCCTTCTTCCGGCCGCACAACCGAAGCGAGGACATCCAAAACCTCTACCTGGTGGGTGCTGGGGTGCAGCCTGGGGCCGGCACCCCCAGCGTGATGATGTCGGCCAAGATGACCGCGCGGCTCATCGCCCGAGACTTTGGGCTTTTGGAGGAGCCCCAAGGAAATCTTCCAGCCCCCCAGCCCGTCTAGTCCGGCCACTCCCCCACCCGTTCCCGCTCGGGATGGTAGCCCGCCTGCTCCAGCATCCGCCGCACCTCCTCGCCGTGGGCGGCATCGCGCACCTCGAGCACCAGCTCCACCCCCACCTTGCCCAAAGGGGCCAGCCAGAGCGCCCGGCGGTGGAAGATATCCACGATGTTGGCCCCGGCCTCGGCCACCAGCGAGACCACCCGGGCCAGCGCCCCGGGCCGGTCCACCACCGCCAGCTTGAGCAGGATGTAGCGCCCCTGCCGCACCATGACCTGCTCAATCACCCGAGAGAGCAGGTTGCCGTCGATGTTGCCCCCGCAGAGCACGGTGGCTACGGTCTGCCCTGGGGCCAGGGGCACCTTGCCCGCAAGCAGGGCGCCCATCCCTGCCGCACCAGCCCCCTCCACCACCAGCTTGAGGTTCTGGGCGCAGTGGGCGATGCCGCGGGCAATCTCGTCGTCGCTCACCTCCACCACCTGGTCCACATACCGCTGAATGAGGGGCAGGGTCAGCTCCCCCGGCCGCTTGACCGCGATGCCGTCGGCGATGGTCTGGGCAGCGGGAACGCTTACCGGTGCTCCGGCCTTGAGGGACAGGTTAACCGGAGCGCAGCCCTCAGCCTGCACCCCCACAATCCGCACCCCCGGGCGCAGGCTTTTGACCGCAACGGCCATCCCTCCAATCAGCCCTCCCCCACCGATGGGCACCACCAGCACGTCGAGATCGGGCAGGGCCTCCAGCAGCTCGAGGCCGATGGTACCCTGCCCAGCAATGACCCGCTCATCGTCGAAAGCGTGCACGTAGGTGTAGCCATGCCGCTGCTGCAGCTCGCGGGCATAGGCCACCGCGTCGTCGAAGCTGGCCCCATGGAGAACCACCTCAGCCCCTAGGCGGCGGGTGGCTACCACCTTGGTCAGGGGGGCGTGCTGAGGCATCACGATTACCGCCCGAATCCCCTGCATGGAAGCGGCCAGGGCCACCCCCTGGGCGTGGTTGCCGGCCGAAGGGGCAATCACGCCCCGGGCCTTCTCCTCGGGGCTCAAGGCGGCAATCTTGTTGAAAGCACCCCGCACCTTGAATGAGCCGCTTTTCTGCAAGGACTCGGCCTTCACAAAAAGCCGCACCCCTAGGTCTTCCGAAGCCAGAGGGTCGGGCAACACCGGGGTAGGGGCCACCACCCCCTGGATGAGCCCACGGGCCTGCA
>NZ_JANXCG010000064.1 GCF_025060375.1 Meiothermus sp.
GGCCCGCAGGACTATGCCTTCACCCTCTCCAAAACCAGCCTGACCATCGCCTCGGGCGGTTCCGACAGCGCCACCCTCACCTACAGCAAGCCCACCCTGAGCGTTAGCGTGGTGGGCCTGCCCTCCGGTGCCAGCGCCAACACCGTCATCACCTTCAGCGGTCCGGGTACTGTGGCGCCCGTAACCCTCACGGGCACCAACCGCACGGCCAGCGACGTGGTGGTGCCGCGCTTTGGCAGCTACGGCATAAGCGCCACAGCTTTGGTGGACGGCACCTTTGTGGATGGCTTCTACTTCACTACCACGTCGGCCACCGCAGCTCCCTCTGCTGCGGCGCCCAACGCCAGCGCGAGCGTGAGCCTCACCGCCCGGGGCGGAACCGGCCGGGTGTATGTGGCCGGCAACGGGGTGCTGGGCGGGTCAGGCTTCGACGCCTCCTTCTCGCTGGCCGATGGGGCGACTACCCTCACGTCCTTCACCCCGCAAACTAACACCACCCTCACATCCAGCGATATCTTCAAGGTAGCCTTCGATGCCGAGGGCAACGCCTACCTGGTCTACCAGAGCAACGGTGCGCGTAGCGCCAAGATTGTGCGGGTAACGGAGGCCAATCTGCGCTCGGGCCTGCTCTCCGAGACCGCCCCGGGCAACAAGGTCATCACCGGCGACGCTTTCTACATTCCTGCAAGCCAGGGCGGCAACGAGGAGGTCGAGCCGGCGGACGTGGCCTTCGACGCCCAGGGCAACCTGTGGATTGCCAACGACAACGGCAGCGCCATCGCCTGCATCTCGCGCGCGAGGCTGACGGGCCCGGGGAATACCATAGACACCCCCGACCAGCTCTTCGGAGGTACAGGGGCGCCAGCGGGCGTGTACCAGTTCGTGCGCGGGCTGGCCTTCGACCGCAGCGGCAACCTCTGGTTCACCTCCAACGACTACGTGGCCGCTGACCCAGTCCGCCGCTCCCGCCTCAACCGCCTGCCGGCTAGCCTGCTTACCTGCAGTGGCGGCCGCAGCACTCCCACCCCCGACATCCAGCTCGACATCAGCAACGCTGGCGGGCCTGGCGCACCCATCATCAAACCGGCCGGACTGGCCCTCTCGCCGGACGGCAACTCCCTCTGGGTGGCCGACTACGGCGGCAGCTCGGAGAAGTATCGTTGCGCGCCGCCTTCTGGTCCAGGCGACTCCCGCCCTGCCTGCCCTGGTAACCCTGGCCTGGTCATTGCAAACACCGTGCCTGTGGACGCCAACGAGGAGACCGAGAGCCTCATCCGCATCGATATCAGCACCCTGGGTCCCACCGCTGGACTGGTACCAGCCACCATCGCCGACCGCATCACGGTGCCTGCCGGCAGCGGTACCAACCGGGGTCTGCAGCAGCCCTTCCACATTGCCTTTGACAAGCAGGGGCGGCTTTGGGTGGCGACCAACAACAACGTGATTGTGACCAGCGGCGACACCACCAGCCCCTGCGGCTTCACCTTGGGTGCTGGGGAGGCGGCTGTATGCCTGCCGCCAACCACCCTTACAGACCGTCAGGGCAAGCTCTACGTGTTGCCTCTTAGCGGTGTGCCTAGCGGTAGCCTGCCGCGCGACGTTACTCCAGCACAGGTTATCCCCTCGGGCACTGCGGGCCTGGGCTTCACCGGGGTAGCCTTCAACGTGCCCCCCCTGAACGCCCCCATGTACGTGCGGCCCGGGCAGTAGGCCCCCCCGCGCCAACCCTCCGCCTAAGGCGGGGGGTTTTCGTTATGGAAATACGTTACGGAGGCTTGAGCCAGCGCAAGCTCCTGCTGGTTCAGGTCACAGGCAGGCTCCCAGGCGGCACTGGGGCAGGGCTCTGGCCCGTAACGCTGGGTTTACAGGGCCTTTCCTAGACTGCCCGCGTGCGTCGGGTGGTTTTGGCTTCGCTCCTTGGGGCCTGGATGGGCTGGCTCCTGGCCTCCTGCGCTGCTCCGCCCCGGGAGGGGGCGCTGGAACTGGAGATCAGGGCCCCTGCGGGGCTCCGGCCCAGGGTGGTGGTGCGGGGGCCAGGGCTGGAGCGGCGGGTGGAGGAGAGCGGAAGGGTGCGGCTGGGCGGGCTGGCCCCGGGCGACTACAGCGTGAGCGCCGAGGCTGTGGATGGGGAGGATGGCCACCTCTACCGCGCGGCCCTCAGCCTGGAGGGCGCGGCGGTGGCCTCTGGCAGCGTGCGCAGTTCCCTCTCGGCCGGGGAGACCCGGCGGGTGGGGGTGGAGTACCGCGTGGCCACCGGACGGCTGCGGCTGGAGGTGGCGGTCAGTCCAGCCCTGGCGGGCTTTGTCCCCCAGGTGGAGGTGCGGGGCCCCGGCGGGTACGCCGAGCGGGTGGGCGGGGGGGTGCTCCGGCTCGAGCCCGGCCTCTACACCCTCACCCCCAGCCTGCCTCCCCAGGGCTACACCCTCTCCCTTTCGTCCTCCCAGGTGGAGGTGCGGGCCGGCCAGGAGGTGGAGGCCCGGGTGGCCTACGCCCGGGGGTTCGGGACCCTTTGGGTGGAGGTCGCCCCGCCCGGCGGGGTGGAGGGGTTCGCCGCGGGGGCAGAGCTGTACGGACCAGACGGCGGCCTCTTGAGGCGGCTCGACGCCAGCGAACGCCTCCGGCTGCCCGCGGGGGTCTACACCCTGGTGGCCCGGCCCGTGGCGGCGGGGGGGGTGGTCTGGGCCCCCATGGCCGAGCGGCAGAGCGCGGTGGTGCCGGCGGACGGGGAGGCCCGGCTCTCCCTCGGCTACCAGGCCACCCAGGCGGCCCTAGGGGTCAGCGTTGTGGGGGTGGGGGCAGGGGATGAGGTGCGGGTTCGGCTCGAGCCGGGCGCCCTGCTCCAGAGCCGGGTGGGCCCTGGCCCGCTGCGCTTTGAGGGGCTGGCCTTCGGCGAATATACCTTGAGGGCCCAGGCGGTGCGGCCGGGGGTCTGGGCGGAGCGCTACTGGGAAGGGGAGGCCAGGGTGCAGGCCAGCCCCGCTAGCCCTCTGCCCAGCTTGGACCTCTCAGGCTGGACCGAACGGGCGGGTAGCGGGCGCATCTGGGTAGCGGGCAACGGCAGCTTCAGCAACGGCGGGCGGGGTGGAACCAGCACCGGGGAGCTGAACGCGGTCTACTACCTGGAGGACGGGGCTGCGGGCTTCTCCACCTTTATCGCCCCTACCCCCTTGCAGGGGCCCTTCCGCATCGCCTTTGACCGGGAGGGCAGCCTCTACGTCCTCCACCAGTATGTGGCGGGCAGCCCGGCCCGCATCGTGCGGGTGAGCCAGGCCAACCTGCGGGCTGGCCGGATTTCCGAGGGCGAACCGGGCAACACCGTGATTGAGGGGGAGGTGTGGGGCTGGCCGGCGGGCGTGGCTCCAGGGCCCCACATGGAGGTTTGGGGCAACGAACCGGCCGATATGGCCTTCGATGCCCGGGGCAACCTCTGGGTGGTGAACGACGTGCTGGGGCTTATCGCCTGTGTGCGGGCCAGCGACCTGAGGTCTGGGGCAGCCCGGATTCGCGAGGCGGGGGCGCGCATCTGGGGTCCGGGCACCGGCCTCTACCGCTACGTCCTCTCCACCCCAGGGCAGAACGGCGACAACCGCCCCTTCCTCATCCCCCACGCCCTGGCCTTCGACCTGGAGGGGAACCTCTGGTTCACCTCGGGGGGCTACCAGGGGCCGCGGCCGGGCGAGGGGAGTCCGGTCAAGCGGGCCTTTCTGAACCGGCTCCACGCCGCCCGCCTCAGCTATGCGGCAAACGGCGACTGCAACGGGGGGGATGTGGGCCTGGGCGAGGCGGAGCTGGCCCAGTGGGTGGACGTTCGGCTGGACGTGAGCCTGGCCGAGAGCGATGCCGGCCCTGTGGCCAAGCCGGTGGCCCTGGCCCTGGAGCCGGGCGGAGGGGCCTTGTGGGTGGGCGATTTCGGGGGGAACGCAGGGGGCAGCGGCGACCTATACCGCGATGCCAACGCCGCCCCCGAGACCCTGCTGCGCGTTCCCCTGGCGGGGGAGAACCTGCGCCCGGGGGCCGCCTGGCGGCCGGCCTGGGTCAGCCACCGCCTGACCGTGGGGGTGGGCAGCGGCCTGGACAGGGGGCTGCAGCAGGTCTTCGGCCTGGCCTTTGACCGGGCGGGGTACCTTTGGGTGGCCAGCAACAACAACGTGGAGGTGCTCCCCAGCGACACCGGGGAGGCCGCCCTGGCCCGCACCGACCGGCGGGGCCGGCTCTACCGGCTGGATGTGCGGGGGTATAGGATGAGCGCAGTCTACACCCAGACCCTGGACCTGCGCGGGGCGGCCCAGGTGTTCAGCGTGCCCACCGAGGGGGTGGGTCTGGTGGGGGTGGCGGTGAACCTCCCCAATCCTGAAGCCCTGCCCTTCGTGCGGCCCTAGGAGGTGGGAACCATGTGGTGGATGCGGATGGGGCTCTTGCTGGGGGTGTTCCTGCTGGTGGCCTGTGCCCCCCGGCCGGGCGGGGCTACCCTGGTGGTGCGGCTCGAGGCGCCGGTCCCCCTCACCCCGCGCCTAGAGGTGAAGGGGCCTGGCTTTGAGCGGGTGGTGGAGCGGCTGGGCGAGACCCTCCTGGAGGGGCTGGCCCCGGGCCTCTACACCCTGACGCTGCTGCCGGTGGAGGGACCCGACGGCTACCGCTACGGCGGGGAGGGCGCGCGGGTTGCCCTCGAGGCAGGGGCCAGGGAGAGCGTCGCCCTGGCCTACCAGCCAATCACCGGCCGGCTGGTGCTGAGCCTTAGCCTGAGCCCGCCGGTGGAGGGCTTTGTCCCCAGGGCCGAGGTGAGAAGGGGGGAGGAAGTGGTGGCCCGGGTGGAGGGTCTCCGCGAGCACAGCCTCAGCCTGGAGCCAGGGGTCTACACCGTGTGGGCCGGGCCGCCCCCACGGAACTACCGGGTGAGCCGGGAGAGCCAGCCGGTGGTGGTGCAGGCAGGGCAGCTGGTGGCGCTGCAGGTGGCCTACGGTCTGGGCTTCGGCACCATAGAGGTAAGGGTAGCGGCCCCTGCGGGGCTCCAGCCCAGGGTGCGGCTGGTGGGGCCGGCGGGCCCCATCGGGCTGGAGGGTTCTGCTACCCTGGAGCGCCAGGTGGTGGGGGAGTACCGGGTGGAGGCCGAGGGGGTGCGCTGGGAGGGGGTGGCCTACCAGGCCCTTGTGGTGGTGAATCCGGCGGGGCGCAACCCCTTCTCCCTGGAGGATGGGGCCACCCAGCGGGTGGAGGTGCGTTACCAGCCCTCCGAGTCGGCGGTGGACCTTTCGCTCTCGGGGCTCCAGCGGGGCGACCAGGTGCGGCTTGTCCTGCGGCAGGGCTCGGCGGTGGGGCAGGTGGTGGCGGAGCGTGCGGTAGACCCTGGGGGTACCCAGGTGCGCTTTGAGGGGCTGCCCTTTGGTACCTATCACCTGAGCGCTAGCGGGGTCCGTCGGCGGGTTTACCTGGACGCCGAACTGGCCGCCGACCCCCTCACCCTGACCACCAGCGCAGAGCGCCCCAGGGCCACCGCCAGCCTCTCCTTCCGGGTTCGCCCCGGGAGCGGGCAGGCCTGGGTGGGGGGCAACGGGGCCCGCGACAACAGCGGCTGGACGGCCAATGGGGTGGCGGTGCCGGGTACCCGCCGAGGGGACGATGGGGCCTTCGCCGGGGACGAGATGGGGCTGGCACCCCTTTCCGACCTGCCCCAGGCTGGGCTCTATCGCCTGCGCCGGGACAGTCAGGGCAACCTCTATGCGGTCTACCAGTTTGTGGTGGGGCAGAGCCAGAACCGCATCCTGCGGTTTAGCCGGGAGCGGCTCGAGGCCGGCCAGCTTGCGGAGGGCTTTGCCCTGCGCCTTGTGGGGGCGGCCCCGGGGGAGCGGGTGGTGGGCGGGGCCACCCTCAACAACCCCACCGACCTGGCCTTCGATGCCGAGGGGCACCTCTGGGTGGTCAACCAGGCCAGTGACGCCATCGCCTGCGTTCGGGCCGAGCGCCTCTCGGCCAGCGGGACCCTGAGCCAGCCCAACCAGCTCTGGGTGGGCGAGCTGCAAAGCCCGCGGGCCTTGGCCTTCGACCGGGAGGGGAACCTCTGGGTGGCGGGGGGCTACTTCCTGCCAGGGCAGCAGCGGGCTTACCTGGTACGCCTGCCCCGCCCTTCCTGCCCGGCCTCGCTCTACGGGGGCACGCCGGCTCCCCTCAGCCCGGACGTGCGGCTCGAGCTGAGCCAGCCTACCCACCCGGCGGGGGCCTTCTACCAGCCCTCGGCGCTGGCCCTGTCCCCGGATGGGGCCAGCCTCTGGGTGGCCGACCTGGGCGGGGGCAGCGACTACTACAACTCCAACCCGGACTGCATCGCCAACGGCAGCATAGACCTCAACACCCTGCGGGAGACGGTCATCAAGGTGCCCTTGAGCGGGGTGAACCTCCAGCCTAGCGGCCTCTACCGCCCGGCCCAGGTGGACAGGCGCCTTACCGCGGGCCCCTACAGCCGCCACCCCGTGCTCCCCGGCCAGGACCCGCCCGACCGCGGCCTCCAGCAAGCCGCTGACCTGGCCTTCGACAGCCGGGGCAATCTCTGGATTGCTGCGGCCAACAACGCGGAGATTGACCCCAACCATCCCTGCTACGCTACCGCGGGCTTTGTGAGCGGGACGCTCGAGCAGCGCCAGGCCCAGTGCGCCAACCCCGACACCGCCACGGTGGACTGCCCCGGGCCCCTCTCCCGACTCCTTACGGACCGGCGGGGCCGGATTTACGTGGTCGGGGCCGCTGATCTGGCAGGGCAGGCGGGCGGGCTTACGGTTGTGAATCCGCTGGAGGTGCTCCGGGGGCCCGTGGGCTCCGAGGGGGCGGGCTTCACCGGGCTGGTTCTCCTCGTACCCCGCTGAGCGCTGGGGCCCCTAGAGGTAGAGGGCCAGCACCGCGAGGTACATCCCCAAACTGCCCAGGAGGACAAAGAGGTGCCAAAGCCCATGGAAACCCACCCTTTGGGGCAAGGGGTTGGGCCACTTGGCCGCGTACACCGCCGCCCCTAGGCTGTAGGCCAGCCCACCCCCCAGCAGCCCCCCCAGGGCCAGCGGGCTTAGGAGCAGCTTGGGGAGCAGGAAAATTGAGAGCCAGCCCAGGGCCAGGTAGCCCGCGGTGTAGAGCCAGCGTGGGGTCTCTAGGCTGATCAGCCGCTGGGCGGCCCCCAGGCCAGCCAGCCCCCAGACCAGCCCCAGCGCCCAGGGCCGCCAGGTGGCCTCCAGGGCCAGGAGCAGCACCGGCGTGTAGGTTCCGGCAATGAAGAGAAAGATGGCGGCGTGGTCAAGCCTGCGCAGCCAGAGCAGGGTGCTTTGCGGTACCCGCAGGGCGTGGTAGAGGGTTGAGGCAACGTACATTAGGGTCATGGTCAGGCCGAAGACCAAAGCCCCCACCAGCTTGGTCGGGCTACCCTGGCTGAGCAGGAGCAGCGCGAGGGAACCCAGGAGGGCTAGCAGGGCGCCCAGGCCGTGGGAGTAGGCGTTGAAGGGCTCCCGGGCTGTGGAGGAAAAGAGGCTTTTCATGGGGAGGCCTGAGGGGCTGGTCTAGGCCAGTCGCTTCCGCAGAAGCTCCTGCACCGTCTGGGGGTTGGCCTGGCCTTGGGTTTTAGCCATCACCTGGCCCACGAAAAAGCCCATCAGGCCGGTTTTGCCGGCCCGGTAGGCCGCGACTTTCTCCGGATGCGCCGATAAGACCTCCTCTACCAAGGCCTCTAGAAGGCGGGGGTCGCTGAGTTGCCGGAGGCCCTTCTGCCTTATGATGGCCAGAGGGTCCTGTCCGGTTCTCTGCGCCTCGGCCAGCACGTCTTTGGCAATGCGGGTGCTGATCTCGCCCGAGGCCAGCAGCAGCGCCAGCTCCGCCAGCCCATCGGGGGTTATCCGGGCCTCACCGCTGCGGATGGCTGGGCCCAGCTCGTTGACCACCAGGCTTGCCAGGCTGGCCGCAGGGGCTTTTTGGGCCGCTGCCTCAAGAAAGCGAGCCAGCCTTTCCTCCTGGGCCAGCACCAGGGCCTCAGCTTCGGGAATGCCCAGGGCTCTGTAGCCCTGGAAGCGGGCTTCCTGCTCGAGGCTCAGCCGGCGTGCGGTGGGGGCAGGGGGGATCTTCTGAGGCTTTTCGGCCCTTTCAGTCGGGGCGGTCAGGCTTCGCCCCCAGGTATCCTTGAGGGGGACGATGCGGTTGAAAACCAAGGCGTCGGGCCTGGAGTCCACAGGGTCTTGCCAGAAGTAGCCGTTGCGCTCGAATTGGTAGCGGGTCTCAGGGGGGTCGTTCAGGATGCTTTTCTCCACGTAGCCGTGGACCACCTCGAGGCTTTTGGGGTTCAAAAAGCGCAGGAAGTCCCCTTCATCGGGGGCCTCCTCGTCCTCCTCCTTGGCTTCGGCCTCGGGGTGGGGCACCGTGAAGAGCCGGTCGTACAGGCGAAACTCCGCGGGCACCGCGTCCTGGTCGCTCACCCAGTGGATCACCCCAGCGGCCTCGGCCTCCTCACCCAGATAGGTGCAGCGCAGCCCCACCACCTGCCCGGACTCGTCGGTCTCGTAGCTTTCGCAGCGGATGACCCCGGCCCGCTTGAGCCGGACCGTGCCTCCCGGGGTAAGGCGCTTGAAGCCCTTGGGGGGGTTCAGGGAAAAATCGTCCTGCTCTATGTAGAGCACCGGGGCTAGGGTCACCTGGCGGGTGGCCTCCGAAGGGGGTACCCGCCTTCCGTCCGGCAGGGGCACCAGCCCGTCCGGTGATTCCCGGACGACGTCGGGGGGCCAGTAGGGCAGGGCTACGGTTTTGGGGTGGTCTAGGTTGGTGAGCACCACCCGAAGGGGCCGCAGCACCGCCATCACGCGGGGGGCAACGGTGTTGAGGTCGTCCCGGATGGCCGCCTCCAGGAGGGCAATGTCCACTGTGCGGTTGGTGCGGGAGATGCCCACCTGGGCGGCAAAGCGGCGGATGGCCTCGGGCCTTACCCCTCGGCGGCGCACCCCCGCCAGGGTGGGCAGGCGAGGGTCGTCCCAGCCCTGCACGTACCCCCCTTCTACCAGCTTCCTGAGCTTGCGCTTGGAGACTACGGTGTACTCCAGGCTGCGCCGGCCGAACTCGTACTGGCGGGGACGGGGGGTCTTGTCCAGGGGGGGTTCACCCCAGAGGTGGTCCATCAGCCAGTCGTAGATGGCCCGGTTGTCCACGAACTCGAGGCTGCACAGGCTGTGGGTCACCCCGTCTAGGGCATCTGTGGTGGCCTGGGCGAAGTCGTAGGAGGGGTAGATGCACCACTTGCGGCCGGTGCGGTAGTGCTCGGCGTGCACAATCCGGTAGAGCACCGGGTCGCGCAGCTTCATGTTGGGGCTAGCGAGGTCGATCTTGGCCCGGAGCACGTGCTCGCCGTTCCCGAACTCCCCGGCCCGCATTCTGCGGAAAAGGTCCAGGTTTTCCTCCACGCTGCGGTCGCGGTAGGGGCTGGGGGTGCCGGGCGTGTCCACCGTGCCCCGCAGGCGGGCCATCTCTTCGGGCGAGACGCTGTCCACGTAGGCCAGCCCTTTCAGGATGAGCTTCTCGGCCATCTGGTAGAGCTCTTCGAAGTAGTCCGAGGCGTAGCGGACCCGATCGCCCCAGTCCCAGCCCAGCCAGCGCATGTCGGCGATGAGGGCCTCGGCGTACTCGGCCCGCTCGGTCTCGGGGTTGGTGTCGTCCATCCGCAGCCGGCACTCCCCGCCGTAGTCGTGGGCGATGCCGAAGTCGATGAAGCTGGCGATGGCGTGCCCCAGGTGGGCGTACCCGTTAGGCTCGGGGGGGAAGCGGGTGACCACCTTTTGGCAGCGCCCCGACCTCAGGTCTTCCTCGATGATTTCGGTGATGAAGTTGGGGGACACCAGCCGGGTTTTGCTCTCTAGCGCTCGCATGCCAACAGGCTAAGGATACACCCCTGGGCCGACAATTCCCACAGGCCTCATTGGCAGGAGGGGCAGACCCCCCGCAGCTCCAAGCGGGCCTCCTCCACAAACCAGCCGGTTCGGTTCTCTACCGCGGCCTTGATGGGATCGGGGTTGAACTCAGGCAGCTCGCGGGCCAGGATGTCCTGGACCGCTCCGCACTGCACGCAGAGGAGGTGGTGGTGCCGCTCGCTGTAGCCGTCGTAGCGGGTGTTGCCCTGCTGGTCTTTGAACTCCCAAAGGAGCCCGGCGTTGCGCAGCACCTGCAGGTTTAGATAGACGGTAGAGAGGCCGATGTTGTGGCCCCTCCTCTTCAGGCCCTGGTGTAGCTCCTCTGGGGTGGGGTGGGTGTTTTTGCGGTCCAGGTAGGCCAGGATGCGCTCCCGCGGCAGGGTGTGCCGTAGACCCGCCGCCCTGAGGCGCGACCGATGGCTCTCACGCTCTTTGGCTTTGGCCATGGGAACCCCCTGTATAACTTTCACCACTATAAAAGATTTTCAGAAGAAGGGTACTGGGGGCTCGAGCCGGCCGTAGAAAACCGCCGGTCCGCTCGGTGCTATACTGAAAGCACTGTGGATAAGCCGATCTACCGCTTCCTGCACCTGGTCTTCGCTTTGGGAACGCTGCATATGCTGGTGCTGGTAGGCCTCGAGGTGCAGCGGCTGGTGGGGCTTCGCCGGGAGGTTGCCCTGGTCTCGAGCCGGGTGGCCCAGCTCGAGCTGCGCAACCAGCGGCTAAGCGAGGAGTTGCAGATGGCCGCTGACCCCGCTTACCGGGAGGGCCTGGTCCGCCAGATGGGCTATGTCCACAAGGATGAGCTGCTGCGCCGCTGGCCCCTTCCCCAGCGCTAGGGGGTAGTATGGGGTCTATGCTCGAGCGGCTGACCGAACAGTTCCTGGAGGATGAGGCGCTCACCGAGGGGCTTTCCGACGAGGAGGCGGGGACGCTCTTGGGGTGGTTAATTGGGGTTGCGGAGGACCTCGAGGCCCAGGCCCAGGAGTCCGCCCAGGAGCTGGTGAGCCAGCTCAAACGCCTGGGCCGCCAGATTACCCGTATTTCACGGCGCTACGCCGTGCCGGTGGACGAGCTGATAGACCTGGTGGAGCTGGCCTGGGAGGAGCCGGGGGAAGACCCCCCGGCGCGCCCCATGCAGGCTTGATTAAGCCTCCTTGGTGCAAATGCAACCACCCCAGGGCCCCGGAGGGCTTACCCTGTGGGTATGAGCAGGGAGCGTGCATTTGAACTCGTATTCGTGCGGCCCCATCAGGACAAGCCCCGGACGCGGGCCTCGCTGCGCAACTGGCTCCTGCCTGTCCCCTCCGGGCTGGGCGAGGTGCGCCGCCGGCCCGTCTCCAGCTGGAAGCATTCCGCCTGAGCATTGCCCTGCCCAGCCGCCCCCGCGCCTCCCGGGGGCGGTTTTACTGCGCCTCGTCGGGCTTGCTCAGGTCGGTCCCCAGCCGCACCGTGAGGTCGCTGTAGAGCGCTGCCTCGCCCGAGACCCGGTAGGGCAGCCCGAGGGCTTCCCCTAGGGCCTGGGCCAGCCCGGCCTCCCCGTTGGTCAGCACCTCGCTCTTTGGAGGGGGGCTCTCCACCTCCCGCAGCAGAACCCGTAGCCCCAGCTCCCTCAGCCGGTTGCGAAGGTCGGTGGCTTGGGCCTCCTGAGGAGCAGCGTAGAGGACCACCGCCAGTCGGCCCCGCAGGTCTCGGGCGGTTTCGGCTGGGGCAGCGTCGCTGAAGTAGCGCTCCACGAGGCGCCGGAGCTCCTCCCGGTTGACCTCCCAGCCGCGCCCGAACTGGCCGGGGGTGAGCAGCGAGACCAGCTCGGGCCGGGTGGCGAGAAAACCCAGGAGGGCACCGATTTCCTCGCGGGTTAGGTCGGTGCGGATGTGGGGTTCCACCTGGGCAAGGGCCTGGGGCAGGCGCAGGAGGCCCGCAGGGGAAAGGAGCTGTTGCTTGAGGGCGTTGAAGAAGTTCTGTTGGCGCTGGATGCGCCCGATGTCCCCCAGGGGATCGTGGCGGAAGCGCAGATAGCCCTCGGCCTGGACGCCGTTTAGCCGCTGGCAGCCCGGCTCCAGGTTGATTTCCAGCCTGGCCGCGGTGTCGCGGTAACGCATGGTCTTCTCCACGCAGACCTCGAGCCCCCCTAGGGCGTCCACGCCGCTGCGGATTGCATCCACGCTCACCGCCACATAGGCGTCCACGCCCACTCCGGTGAGGTTCTGCACCACCGCCTTGGCCAGCTCGGGGCCGCCGAGCTTGTTGGCGTGGTTGATGATGTGCCAGCCATACCCAGGGATTTGCACGTACACATCCCGTGGGATGGAGAGCACGCTAATCCGGTGCGCCCTAGGGTCAAAGCGCACCAGCAGGTTGACGTCGGAGAGGCCCCGGAAGTTTTCCGGCGCGCGCTGATGGTAGTACTTGTACTCGGGGGCCACCCCGAGCACCAGCACGTTCAGGGGCTCGTTGAGCTTGCGGGGGAGGGCGCCGTAGCGCAGAAGGGGTTGCAGGAGCGGATAGGCCCACCAGCCGACCCCAACCAGTGCCAACAAGAACCCCCACAGGACGAAGCGTCGCATACCTCCGCCAGTCTAGTCCAGCCTGGGTGAGAAGGGAGAGGCTACTGCTGGGAGAGGGTACCGATGATGCGGAAGAGGGGCAGGAACATGCCGGCCACGATGACCCCCACCACGACCCCGAGGAAGATGATCATCAGGGGTTCAATGGCCGCGGTAAGGGCGCTTACCGCTTCGTCCACCTCCCGCTCGTAGAAGTCGGCGATTTTGGTGAGCATGGTGTCTAGGGCACCGGTTTCCTCCCCGATGGCCACCATGGAGCCCACCATCGGAGGGAAGACCTGGGGGTGGGCCTGAAGGGTGGCGTAGACCGGCTCGCCAGCCTGGATGGCTACCTTGGTCTGCTCCAGGATGTCCTCCACAATGGCGTTGCCAGCGGTGCCCTTGGTGATGTCCAGGGCTTCTACGATGTTTACCCCACTGCTGATGAGCAGGCTGAAGGTGCGAGAGAAGCGGGCCAGGGCGCTTTTCTTTACCAGGTTGCCGAAGATGGGCAGCCTGAGCTTAATCTGGTCGATCTGGCGCCGGCCCCGGTCGGTGCGGTAGTAGGAGCGGTAGGCGAAGTATAGGCCCACCGCCAGCAGCAGGAGGAACAGGCTGCTTTGCCGCAGGAAGTCGGAAATGGCCATCAGCGCTCGGGTGAGCAGGGGCAGCTCGGAGCCTAGGCCGGTCAGAATCTGGGCAAACTGCGGGACGATGGTGGTGAGGAGGAAGTAGGTCACCCCAATCGCAAAGACGAAGACGATGGCCGGATAGGTGAGGGCCGAGCGGATCTTTCCAATCAGGGCTAGCTCGTTTTCCTGGAAGGTGGCCAGCCGGTCTAGGATGGTGTCCAAGGAGCCTGAGGTCTCTCCGGCCCGGACCAGGTTGATGTAGAGCCGGTTGAAGAGCTTGTGGCGGCTCAGGGCCTCGCTGAAGTTGGCCCCCCCCTCCACCTCCAGCCGCACATCCCGGAGGATCTCCTGGAACTTCCTCTTCTCGGTTTGTTTTTCCAGGATGGCCAGGGCCTGCACGATGGGCAGCCCAGCCCCCAGCATGGTGGCGAGCTGGCGGCTGAAGATGGCCAGGTCCTTGAGGCCGGGTTTGGGCTCCAGGGCTGTCAGCTTGATCTCGGCCTGGAGGCCCCGCCCCGGTTCCTTAATCTCGGCGATGAAAAGCCCCTTTTCCCGTAAGACCCGCGCCGCTGTGCGGATGTCGTCGGCCTCTATGACCGCGCTGATGAGCCGACCCTGCCTGTCCCGGGCCTTATACTGATAGGCTGGCATACTGACCCCAGTATAGCCCCGGGAAGCCCCGGTTTTGGTGATACAGGCCCATGGCCGAGCACGAACTCAAGGCCCAGCTCCTGGCGGTGCTGTTTGCCGCTGGGCGGCCCGTTTCCCTGAAGGAGCTGCGCCCGCTAGCCCCGGAGGAAACCCTGCTCAGGGTTATCGCGGCCCTGGAGGGCGAGCTGGGGGAGGGGCGGATGGGGGTGGAGCTCGAGCGGGTGGCAGGGGGCTGGCGGCTGGTGGTGCACCCCCGGCACCTGGGGGTGGTGGAGCAGGTGCTCCGCCCCACCCCTCCCCGCCTCTCCAAGGCCGCTTTGGAGGTGCTGGCCCTCATCGCCTACCGGCAGCCCCTGACCCGTTCCGAGCTGGAGGCTCTGCGGGGCCGGAGCGTGGAGGGGGTACTGGAGGGCCTTTTGGAGCGGGGTCTGGTGAGGGTGGTGGGTGAGAAGGAGGCGGTGGGGCGGCCCAAACTCTACGGCACCACCGAGCGTTTCTTGGAGCTGTTTGGCCTGGAGAGCTTGGAGGACCTGCCGCCCCTTGGGGAAGGCCCGGTCCTCCTGCTGCGGGACTGAGCCCCCGGGTTGTGCCGTTTTTTGGACAGCTCCCCGCTTCGTTATAATGCCGCGGAGTAGAGGGAGGCGTGACGATTCGGGTAGACCTGGTTCCCAATCCGCCCTATGCGGGGCCGGTGCTTTTGGTGGATGTGTGGTTTGGCAGCGTGGTGGGCCTTTTGCTCTCCTGTGGGGCCCGGGAGGTCTGGGTTGCCAGAAGCGTGCGGGCGGCCCGGGTCCTGGCTGAAGGGGGTGGGGTGCTGCTGGGCGAGGAGGAGGGGTTGCCGCCGGAGGGTTTCCACCATGGTCTTTCCCTGCGGGCCCTGGAGCGGCTCGAGGTCGCCGGCAAGACCTGTGTGCTGCTGGCCCCGGGCCTGGCCGGGGCGTTGGAATTGGTGCCGCCCCTTAGCCTGCTGGGCTATTTCAGAAACGCCCAGGGGGTTCTTCGGTACGCCCAAACGGAAGGCATCAGCACCCTGGTGGTGGCGGCCGACAGGGGCCGCCCACCCAGCCTGGCCAACACCGTGGTGGCGGGGTTTCTGGCTCGGCGCCTGGAGCAGCTTGCGGGGCTTAGGGACAGCCTGCAGGAGGGGGCCCGGGCGGCCGCCCGCCTCCTCAGGACCTTCCCTGACCCCCAGGAGGCCCTGGTGCAGTCGGAGGAAGGCCAGGCGCTCCTGCGCGCCGGTCGGAGCGAGGACCTGGCCCTGGCCAGTCTAATCAGCGTGGAGGAGCGGGTGCCCAGGCTTGTGGAGGTGCGTCTGCTCGAGGCGGAACGCTACGGTCTGAGCAAGAACCGCTACGGCTTCTGCTTCCGGGGGTGAGGGTGCAGCGGGTTGAGGTTCTGGGCACCCCGGTGGACCTGGTGGACCTCCAGGGGGCTTTGGCCTGGATAGAGGAGCGGATTGCCCATCCCCTGCCCCACTGCGCGCAGGTCATCACCACCAACCCCGAGGCGGTGGTGCGGGCCCAGGCGGAGCCCGGCCTCATGCGGGCCTTGTGGGAGAGCGAGCTGGTTACCGCGGACGGGGTGGGCATCGTGTGGGCGGTGGCGCGTTTGACTGGCCATCGGCTTCCGGAGCGGGTGCCGGGCTCGGAGATCCTCCCGCGCCTGTTTGCCCGCATGGGGGAGCGGCTTGGGGTCTTCTTCCTGGGGGCTGCCCCGGGGGTGGCCGAACGGGCTGCTCACAACGCGAGGGAACGCTGGGGGGTGCGCGTCTGTGGGGTGCACGACGGGTACTTCTCCGATGAGGAGCGGGTGTTGGAGGCCATCCGGGTGGCCCAGCCCGACTTGCTGGTGGTGGGGATGGGGGAGCGGCAGGACACCTTCATCCACCGGCACAAGACCCGCCTGGCGGCCAAGGTGGCCATCGGCGTGGGCGGCATGATTGACGTGCTTGCAGGGGACGTGCGGCGGGCCCCCCGCTGGGCCCAGCGGATGGGGCTGGAGTGGTTGGTGCGCATCGCCTCCGACCCCAGGCGCTGGCGGCGCTTTCCCAGGCTGCTCCGGTTTGCCTGGATGGTCTTGGCCGGGAGCCGTCAGCGGAAGAGGCCCCCTGGAGGCTCGTAAGGGCCAGCCACGAATTCCCCCATGCCCCGGGCCAGCACTGGCGTTCCCCGCCAGGTGCCGCTTCCCACCACCGGGCCTTCCCAGTAGGCCACCCGGGTGGAGGCGGTGAGGAGTTCCTGATCCTTGCGCAGAGGCTCGAGCCGGAGGGAAAGCCCCTCTCCCTCTACCTGCCAGGCCAGGGCGTAGCTGCGGCCCGAGGGGGAGGTCCAGCGTTCCAGGGGGGTCATGCGGAGGTCCCTCACCGCTTCCACCCTTCCCTGGGGGTCGGTGGCCGAGCCGGCGAGCTGCACCACCTCCCCCTTCCGGTTCCTCACCCGGTAGAGCATCAGGTCGCTGCCATCGGAGAGGTGCAGGCCAAACCAGTCCCAAAGCGCCCCCAGGGCAGTGGGGTTGCCCTCCTCGCTCCCGAGCTGGTCGCCCCACTGGTGGTCCATCCAGGCCTCACCCCGCACTGGCCGGCCCAGAATGGTTCCCTCCAGGGCCATCCGGGTGAAGGAGACGTAGTACATCCGGCCGGTCTCGGCGGTGCCAGAGTAGCCTGGGGGGTGCACCACGGCGGGTTTCAGCGGAACGAGCCGCACTTGGATGGGGCCTGCGGTGAGCCAGAAGCTGTTGCCTTCCTGCCGAAGCCTCCAGTCGCCCTGCTCGATCAGGAGCGGCGGATAGACCACCCGGCTGTCCCCAAAGGGGCGGTCGAAGCGGAAGTCGAAGCGCTCCTCGAAGCGCTTCTGGTCAGCTCTGAGGTCGGTGATGGCGATGTGGGAGGCGTGGTAGGGACCAGGGAAGAGGAGGGCCGGAGGGAGGGGTCCCAGGCGCCAGTTTTGCGGCACGTAGGCCTTGAAGAAGGCCCAGTGAAAGGCTAGGCCAGCCTCGGGGAGGTAGGCTGAGACGTACCACCACTCCAGCGGGGCGTTGTGGGGTCCCCAGCTGTCCGGGCTGGGGAGGCGCTCGGGGTCTACCCCTTGTAGCGCAGGCAGGCAGCCGGTGAGCAGGAGCAGAGCAAGCATCCAGCGGCGCATCTCCACCAGTTTAGGGAGGCCCTGGGGACCGGGCTGTAGCCGCGCGTAGAATCGGGGTTGTGACCGATACCCACTGCCACCTAGACCACATGGCGCCGGCGGAGGCCGAGGCGGCCATCGCGGCCTCTGCCCACTTCAAGGCCGTCGTAACGGTGGGCACCGACCCCGTGCGCAACCGCCGGGCGCTGGCCTTTGCTGAAGCCCACGCCCACATCTTCGCTGCGGTGGGCCTCCACCCCACCGAGGCCCACCTGCTCTCGCCCGAGCTCGAGGCCGACCTGGCCCACCTGGCCACCCACCCCCGGGTGCGGGCCATTGGCGAGAGCGGCCTTGACTACTACTGGACCCCGGAGACCCGCGGGGCCCAGCTCAGGGCGCTGGGGTTTCAGCACCGGCTGGCCTTGGAGCGGGGACTGCCCCTAATCCTGCATGTGCGCAGCAGGGACGGGCTGGCGGAGCTTGAGCTAGCCGATTGGCTCGAGCAGCACCGCCCGCCCCGGTTTGTGCTGCACGCGTTTGGGGGTCACCCCAGGCTGCTGGAGGTAGGCCTGAGGCTGGGGGGTTACTTCAGCTTGGCAGGGCCCCTCACCTACAGGAAGAACGAGGCCTTGCGTCGGGCCGTCCAGGCGATTCCGCTGGAGCGCCTCCTGGTAGAGACCGATGCCCCCTTCCTGCCCCCCGAGCCCCACCGGGGCCAGCGCAGCCAGCCGGCTATGGTGCGCCTTACCCTGGCCAGGCTGGCCGAGCTGCGTGGCCTTGGCTTGGAGGAGATGGAGCGCATCACCGACCAGAACGCCCGGGTCCTTTTCGCCTTGGGTTGAGGGTCCTCTTAGGCTTGCTTGACCCAAGAGGCCGCGCCCCGTAAGATGCGGAGCGGGATGCTGCGGACGTGCAACGATCGCTAAAGGTGGGGGTAACCAGAGGCCCCCGATACCGCGTTGTATCGGGGGTTTTCCCTTAGAGGCTACGTCCGCGCCCGTAGGAGTCCGCATGTGTAGAGTCCTGGCCCGCGAGGTTTCCTCTCACGTTGGGAAAACCGTCTGTCTGCAGGGTTTTTTGCACTGGAAGCGCGACCTGGGTGGCATCCGCTTCGTCCTCCTGCGCGACCGCAGCGGGGTGGTGCAGGTGGTGGTGGACCGGCGCTTTGAGCTGCCCCTGGCCGAGTCCTCAATGAGGGTGGTGGGACGGGTGGTAGAAAACCCCAAAGCGCCGGGGGGCTACGAGGTGGTGGCGGAAGAGCTGGAATTTTACGCCAAGGCGGTTGAGCCCAGCCCCATCGAGATTCCCAAGGAGGAGTGGCGGGCCAGCCCCGAAGCCCTGCTGGAGTACCGCTACGTGAGCCTGCGAGGGGAAAAGGCAAGGGCCCCCCTCAAGCTGCAGGCGGCCTTGGTGCGGGGCTTCCGCAGCTACTTGGACGCCCAGGGTTTTACCGAAATCTTCACCCCCAAAATTGTCTCGGCAGGGGCCGAGGGGGGGAGCAACCTCTTCGGCGTGGACTACTTTGAGCGCCGGGCCTACCTGGCCCAGTCGCCCCAGCTGTACAAGCAGATCATGGTGGGGGTTTTCGAGCGGGTCTATGAGGTGGCCCCGGTCTTCCGAGCCGAGCAGCACGCCACCAGCCGCCACCTAAACGAGTACCTTTCCCTGGACGTGGAGATGGGTTTCATCCGCTCGGAGGAGGACGTGATGGCCCTGGAGGAGGAGCTTCTGCGGGCCATGCTCGAGGAGGCCCGAAGCTCGGCTGGGTTTGAGGCCAGGCTGCTCGAGGTGGAGTGGCCCAACACCCAGGAGATGCCCCGCCTAGAGCACAAGGAGGCCCGCCGCATCCTGCGGGAGGAGCTTGGCCTGCCGGTGGGGGCGGATCTGAACGAGGAGGCCGAGCGGGCCTTGGGGGCCTGGGCCAAGGAGCGGTGGGGGGTGGATTTCCTCTTCGTCACCAAGTACCCCGAGTCGGCCCGGCCCTTCTACGCCTACCCCGAGGGGGATGGCTTGACCCGGGGCTTTGACCTGCTGTTCAGGGGGTTGGAGATTACCTCTGGTGGGCAGCGCATCCATCAGCACGAGGTCCTGGTGGAGCAGCTCAGGAGGAAAGGGCACGACCCGGCGCAGTTTGCCGGCTACCTGGAGGTCTTCAAGTACGGCATGCCTCCCCACGGCGGCTTCGCCATCGGGGCCGAGCGGCTTACCCAGAAGCTGGCGGGCCTGCCCAACGTGCGCTACGCCCGGGCCTTCCCCCGCGACCGCCACCGGCTCACTCCGTAGGCCGCCCCTTTAGCGCGCGCTGGATGGAATCCTGCTCTATGCCGAGCTCGAGCCGCATCTTGTCCAGACGCTGGCGCAGACCCTCCTCGCTCACCCCAAGGTGCTTGGAGAGGGTCTGGACCTTCCCCGGGTCGTAGAGGGTGCTCAGCGTCAGGGCCATGGCCTCGCGGTACTTAGGGCCCAGCATTACCTCAATGGTCTTGATGCGCAGTTGAATCTCAAACCACTCGAGCTTCTCAGCCTCGTTTGCCATCTTCTCTCCATAGGGGTAGCCCAAGCCCGCGGGCCAGCCCAGCAAACACCGCTAATCCTACCAGCCCACCCCCCAACAGGGGTAGCAGGTTGACCAGGAAGGGCCCCGGGGGACCCAGCCAGGTGGCCCCCTGGTGGGCCAGCAGCCCCGCTGGGAGGGCGGCCAGGCTGGCCTTCAGCGTGGCCCGCCAGGTCTGGCCCCCCTCCACCATCCCAAGCCGCTCCAGCCGGTGGATGTAGGCGGCCAGACCAGCCCACCCTGCCGCGGCGGTGGCCAGGTTGAGGGCGAAAAGGCCCTGCTCGCGCAGGAGCCAGTAGCCCAGGGTGTTGAGAAGGGCCACCGCCACGGTAACCCGCACCGCCTGGCCCACCTGCCCCACTGCGTAGAAGCCCCTTAGCAGAAGCTGGTTCAGCCCCCAAGGCAGCAGGGCCAGGCCCAAGGCCGTGACGGTCTGCGTCGTGAAGGTCCGGTTGGCCTCGGTGAAGTTGGGGGTAAGGGCATAGACCAGGCCCACCCCCCAGGGGGCCAGGGCCACCATCATCGCCGAGGCAAAGGCTAGGGGGACTGCAAGCCGCACCAGAAGACGGCTCAGGAGGGCGCGGGCCGCCTCGCTTCCTCCCAGGGCCGAAAGGCGGGGAAAGGCGGCCATGGCAGGGGAAACGGCCAGGAGGCCCAGCGCGGTGGTAAAGAAGAGCTCGCCGTTTTGGAATCCGGTTACGGCGGCGGAGGGGTAGGCCGCCAGGATGCTGAGGAGGACCAGGTTCAAAAACTGCCGGACCGAGGTGGTGAAGGCAAAGGGGCCGATCCGGGCCAGGGCCTGCCGGAAGGCGGGGTGCCAGCGGAACTCGAGCCCATACCCCTTCAGGCCCGGCAGCTGCACGAGGGCTTGTAGGGCCCCGCCCACCGTGACCGAGAGGCCCAGCGCCGCTACGCTCTGAGGGAAGAGGAGCATCAGCCCGATGGCCCCCAGGTTGAAGGCCACCGGGCTGAAACTGGAAAGCCCGAAGCGCTCCCCTGACTGGAGCATGGAGGAGAAGAGCGCGGCCATGGATATAGCCAGCAGGAAGGGAAGGGTGAGCCGCACCAGGAGGACGAGCTGCTCAAACACCTCGGGGTCCCGCAGGGGGCTGGCCTGGCCCAAGGCGGCCTCGGAGAGCCACAGCAGCCCCCCGGCGATCTGGGGGGCAAAGAGCAGCCCCAGCCCCAGGACGACCAGGTTGACCCCCAGCAGGAAAGCGCCAAAGCGGCGGGCAAAACGCCGGGCCTCCTCGGGGGGGAGCTGGGCCAGGACCGGAATCAGGGCGTTCTGGATGGCCCCCTCGGCTAGCAGCTCACGGAGCAGGTTGGGGATCCGGTAGGCCACCCAGAAGGCGTCTTTTAGGGTGTCGGGAAGGGGGAGGTTGGTGAGGATGGTCTGGCGCAGCTGGCCCAGCAGTCGGCTGGCCAGGGTGCCGCTCATGACCAGGAGGGTATTGCGGAGGATGCGCGACATGGGGGGCCGGATCAGTCCACCCAGTAGGCCCGGCTCCCCTTGGGGGACTTTTCCACCCGCAGCCGGGCCGGCAGGCGTTCGGCTAGGGCCTCCACGTGGGTCACGATGCCCACCAGGCGGCCCTGGGTGGGCAGGGCCTCCAGCACCCCGGCCACCTGCTCCAGGCTCTCCATGTCCAGGGTGCCGAACCCCTCGTCCAGGAACAGGGCCCCGATGCGGCCTTGGGAGAGGTGTTCGGAGAGGGAGAGGGCCAGGGATAGGCTGGCCATGAAGCTCTCGCCGCCGGAGAGGGTGCGCACGGGCCGCTGGGCCTGGGTCCAGCGGTCAAACACCAGGTATTCGCCCCTGACCAGCCCCAGGGTGTAGCGGTTGTGGGAGAGGGCCTGGACGAGCTCTGAGGCCCGTTGCACCAGCCCCCTTTGGTAGTGCTCCAGCAGGTAGTCTGGGAAGCGGTCGGCCCTCAGGTCGTTTGACAGCCTCTCCCAGAGGTCGATTTCCTGCTCCAGCTTCGCCTTTTCCCCAAGGGCTTCCCGCCGCCGCTTCAGGTCTTCGCGCAGCTTCTCCAGCCGGGCTTCCTTGGCCCCTATGGCGCGGCGGGTCTCCCTGAGGGCCTCCTTCAGCCCCTGGAGCCCTTGCTCCTTGGCCTGCACCTGCTCGTGGGTTACGGGGGTCTGCCCGGCCAGCTCCTCCTCCAGGGGCTTCAGCCGGGCGGCTATCTCCTGCTCCTCCTGGCGGTGCGCCTCGAGCCTCCCCGCCTGTGCGGCCAGCTCCTCCTCCTCCATCCGGGCCTGCTTCAGGGCCGCTGGGCCCTCAAAGCCCGCCTCCTTGAGCAGGGCCTGCACCGCAGCCCGCTGGCCCTCCAGCTGCTTGGCCAGGGTTTCCACCCGGGCCGATTCCTCCTTCTCTTTGGCCTGGGCGGCCACCAGCTCCCCTTCGATCCGCCCTATCTCTTCCCGCCGGGCCTCCAGGCGGTTCAGCTCCTCCCTCAGCTCCCTCTCAAAATCCGCCACCCCCTTCCCCTGGGTGGCCTCGCGCAGTTCCCTGGCCAAGGAGGCGAGCCTTTGCTGCCGCTCCTCCTGCAGCGCCTCGAGGGAGGCTATGTCCCGGAGCTGGTCTTTGAGGCGCTGAAGCTCATCTTCAGCACTCTTCCGGGAATCCTGGGCCTCCTCGAGCTGCCTTTGAAGGCGGGGAAGGTCCTCCTCCAAGGCCTTCAGCTGCCCTTGACGTCTGGCGTAGTCTTCCCTCAGCCGTTCTAGCTCCTCCTTGAGGGCGTCCACCTCCTCCTTAAGCCGCTTCACCTCCTCTCCCTCAGGCTTGGGGGGAGGCCGGTCCACGGTCTGGCCGCAGAGGGGGCAGGGCTCACCGGGCCTGAGGTGGGGGTGGTACTGGGCCAGGCCCTGGCGCATCTGCTCAGCGGCCAGGCGGGCTTCGGCCTCCTGGAGGGCCCCCTCCTTCTCGAGGCCCTGCTGCTTCAGCCCCTCCATCTCATCCCGGAGGGTCTTTTGTCTTTGCTGGTTCTCCTCGAGCTGCTTCTGGGCCCTCTCAACCCTGCTTTTGTCCTGATCCAGCCGCTTTTCCGCCTGCTCCTTTTGCCCAAGAAGCCCCTCGGCCTCCCGCAGGCGCTGTAGCCGGTCCTCGTCGAAGGGAAGGGGGTTCTGGTGCCGTAGCTCCAGGTGCCCGCCGTGCCGCTTCAGGGCCTGCTCCTTGAGCCGCAGGGCCTCTATTCCGGCGAGCTGGGCCCTGAGGGCCTCGAGGCGCTGGGGGTCAAACCCCTCCTTCAGCCCGGCCAGCGCTTGCCTGAGGTCCTCCAGGTCCCTTTGGGTCTTTCTAAGCTGGGCCTGGGCCGCTGAGCACTCGCCCTCCAGCTCCTCCAGGCGCTTTAGGTGCGGCCAGAGCCGCTGGGCCTCCCTGGCCTGCTCCAGCCGCCGGGCCAGCTCCTCCATTTCGGGCTGGGCCCGCTCCCAGTTCCCCCTGCGCCGCCTCAGGCGTTCAAGCTCCTCAAACTTTTGCTCCAGCCCCTTTAGCCTCTCCAGCTCCCTTTCCTCCCCTTGGATGTGCCCTTCCAGCCGGGTCTCATCTGCGCGGAGCTGCTCCAGGGCCTCCTCCAGGCAGGCCACCTCCTCCTCCTGAACCTCCCCCAGGGCCTTCAACTCCCCTTCCAGCGAAGCCCTTCTCTCACGGAGGCCTCTGAGCCGGTCCGAGACCCGTCTGGCCATCTCTCCGAGGGACTGCAGGCCGTAAAGGGCAGACAGGGTTTCCCGCCGCTCCTTTGGCGAGCCCCGCAGGAACAGGTCAAACTGGCCCTGGGGCAGCAGGACGGCCCGGACGAAGGCCTCGTAGTCCATGCCCAGAATCCTGACCAGCTTCTCGTCCAGCTCCCTGGCCCGTTCCGAAGCGGGGTCGGTCCGCCACTGGCCGTTTTCTAACCGCTCCAACCGGTGCTGGTTTTCCCGGCCCACCACCCGCACCACCCGCCAAACCTGCTCGCCCACCCTGAACTCCAGCTCCACCCGGGCGGCTTCAGCCTGGGGGTGCACAAGCTCCCTCAGGCCCTGGCCCCCGATGCGCGGGGTGGCCTTGTAGAGGGCGTAGGTGATGGCGTCCAGCAGGGTGGTCTTGCCAGCGCCGGTCTGCCCGGTGATGGCAAAGAGCTCCACGTCGTCGAAGGGGATGGACAACGGGTCAAGGTAAGGACCGAAGCCCTGGAGGGAGAGTCGCAGGGGTCGCATGTTTCTCCTCAGCTAGCGGGGGGCCAGAACTTCCTCCAGCACCTCCTGGAAGGCCTTTAGGAGCTCGTCGAGCGATGCCTCACCGGCAGTTTCCCGGCGGTACTGGGCGTAGGCCTCACTCCAGCTCAGGCGCTCGGGGCTTGCCGGGGGGCTTGGGCCTTCCCTCGAGGGGGCTTGGAACTCCACATCGAGCAGCCGGGGTACCTCCTCAAACAGCCGCTTGCGCAACGCGGGGTTCCCCTGTCCCTCCAAGACCAGCTTGGTGTAACCGGGGAATTCCCGCAGCTCCTCCCAGCGCCGGTCCAGGTCTTCCAGGCGGAGCCGAAAGGTCTTGAGCGGCTTGCCCCAGCGGCCCGGTATCTCGTGCACCCGCGCGGGCTTTCCCGGTTCCAGCTCCACCAGCAAGGCCCCGCGGGGTGCCCCCTCCCCCTCGCCGAAGTCGAGCTGGATCAGCGAGCCTGGGTACCAGGCGACCGGTCCGTCGGAGACCTTCTGCTGCTTGTGGATGTGCCCTAGGGCTACGTAGCCCAAGGTGGGGGGAAGGTGCCCCTTCAGAACCGCGTAGCTGTTGGTGGTGTGGAAGGTGAACTCCCCCCCGCCGAGCTGGGCCCCCTCCACGGTCAGGTGGGCCATCAGCAGGTGGACCCCTGGGGCGGTCAGGTGGGCGATGAGCTGCCGCATTCCCTCGGCGTAGGTCTGCCGCCACCCCCCGGTGTCCTGCTGCAGGAGTTGCTGGGCCTTGACCAAGCGCCGCTCCGAGAGGAAAGGCAGCAGGGCCACCCGCAGGCCGCCGACCTCTACCACACCTCCCTCCTGGGCGAAGCGCAGGTTTCCATAGGCCCGGGTCCCGGTCAGGGCCAGCAGGGGGGCCAGGGCCTCCAGCCGCTCCCGGCTGTCGTGGTTTCCGGCGATGACCAAGGCTGGGATACCCTTTTCCTTGAGCCCCACGAAGAACTCGAAGGCCGCGGCCTCGGCTGCGCTCGAGACAACGCTTCGATCAAAGAGGTCACCCGAGACCAGCACCAGCTCCACCCTCTCTGAGGAGACCAACCCCAGCAGCTCCTTCAAGGCCTCGTGCACCTCCGGGGTGCGGTCTTGGCCCTTGAGGGTCTTGCCCAGGTGCCAGTCTGCGGTGTGCAGAATCCGCATGGTCCGATCCTACCGCCTAGGCCACGGGTGCGGCTTCGGAGGGCCCCTTGGCCACCGCGGCCTGGGTGCTGGCGATGGCCACCTCAATCATCTCGTCGGTGGGCTCGCGCACGGTGAGCATTTGGAACCTGTAGCCGAGCCAGCGGAAGAAGCGGGAGAAGGGGTCTTGGTGGCTGGCTGAGTAGCGCAGCACTTCGTAGGCGACCGCCGCCACCACCGGAATCAGCAGGAGCCTGGGGAAAGCCCAGTACCAGGCCACCGTGAGGGGAGGGAAGAAGCTGTAGATGAAGACCCCCACCACCGCGGTAAAGGCGATGAAGCTGGTGCCGCAGCGGGGGTGGTAGGCGGATTGGGCCCGGACGTTCTCCACCGTGAGGGGCAGGCCTTTCTCGTAGGCGGCAATAGCCTTGTGTTCGGCCCCGTGGTACTGGAAGAAGCGCCGCATCTCCGGCATCCGCCCGATGAAGGCCAGGTAACCCACCAAAATGGCCGCTTCAAATGCCCCGGCCACAGTGTAGAAGAGAAGCCGAAAGCGCTCCTCGTCCACCAAAAACCCGGCCAGCCGTGCGGGCAGCCAGACAAAGAGCGCAAAGGCCACCAGGAGCGAGACCGCCAGGGTTCCGTAGAAGGCTACCCCGGAGACCTTCTCCTCCTCCTCTCCGGCCAGCTCCGCGCTTCGGGAGAGCGACCGGTAGGAGGTGCTGAGCGCGTCCCAAAGGGCCACCACCCCTCGCACCAGGGGCAGCCGGGCCCAGGGGTACTTGAGCGTCAGGGCCAGCTCCTCGTGGCGCTCCACGTGAATCCGGCCATCCGGCAGGCGCACCGCTAGGGCCCAGGCCTGGGGGGCCTTCATCATCACCCCCTCCAGTGCGGCGCTCCCGCCTAGGGTGGCGGTGTTCAGGGGGAGGCCGAGCTTGTGCCAGTCTGGGGTCTTTCGCCTCGTTCGCACCCCAATAGCATACCGAATGGGGAAGGGTGGCAAGGAGTGTGCTGCGGCCAGGAGGGGTGCCCCAAAGCCGCTTTCAGCGGCTGCTGCAGGCGGCGCTCAGTCCACCGCGAGAGGATGCCGGAAAGCCCCCCTGCGGTGGCCCCGGCTGGGCTGTGCGTCCTTGGGCCAAAGCCGCTAAGGTGCGGCCGAGCTAACCTAGGGGTTCTATCCCTTTCTGAGGGGCTGGCCCAGTTGGGGGGCGTTGTGGGGGCTCGAGCCCCGCCTAAGCGACCACTCCGGCCATCCAGAGGCCCAGCTTCTCCTCTGTGGCCTCGTCGGCCTTTAGCTCGCCCATAATGCGACCCTCAAACATCACCAAGATTCGGTCAGACAGCGAGCGGACCTCGTTTAGGTCGGCCGAGACCAGCAGCACCGCCATTCCCTGGTCGCGGGCCCGCACGATCTGCTCGTGGATGAACTTTATGGCCCCGATGTCCACCCCACGGGTCGGCTGGGCGGCCACCAGCAGCCTGGGGCCCCGGCTCAGCTCCCGCCCCACGACGATTTTCTGGGCGTTGCCCCCTGAGTAGCGCCGTGCCGCCAGGCCGGTGCTGCGGGGCCGCACATCAAAGGCCTCCACGATGCGCTGGGCGTTGGCCTCAATCTGCTCCGCGTTCAAAAACCCGAGGAAGCCTGCGTTGGGCGGCCGGTAGTGGTCGCCCAGGATGAGGTTCTCCCGGGTGGTGAAGTCGAGCACCAGCCCCCTGGCGTTGCGGTCCTCGGGGATGTGTGAAACCCCCCACGCCCGCACCGTGCGAGCGTTTGGCCGAAGGGGCTGGCCCCCGTACTTGATCTGCCCCTCGTAGGGCCTGAGGCCTGTGATGGCCTCTACCAGCTCGGTCTGGCCGTTGCCCTCTACCCCGGCGATGCCCACAATCTCCCCAGCCCGTACCTCAAAGCTCACCCCGTTCAGGCGGTGCTTTCTGTCCTTCCCGTGCACCCTCAGGTTCTCCACCTTGAGCACCACCTCCTTGGGCCTGGCCTGGCCTTTTTCCACCGAGAGGATGACCTCCCGCCCCACCATCATCCGGGCCAGCTCGGCTACGCTGGTCTCAGGGGTGTTCACTGTGCCCACCACCCGGCCATCCCGGATGACGGTGACCCGGTCGGACAGCTTGATGACCTCGGCCAGCTTGTGGCTGATGAAGATGACCGCGTTGCCCTGGGCCACGTACCGGCGGAGAAAGGTGAAGAGCTCGTCGGCCTCCTGTGGGGTTAAGACCGCGGTGGGCTCGTCTAGGATGAGGATGCGGGCCTTGCGGTAGAGGGCCTTGATGATTTCCACCCGCTGCTGGAGCCCCACGGGTAGCTCCTCTACCGGGGTGTCCAGGGGCAGGTTAAACTCCAGCTCCCGCATCAGGGCCTCCACCTCGGCTCGAGCCCGTGCCAGGTCAATCTGCGCTCCCTGCCGGGGCTCGGCGCCCAGGATGATGTTCTCCAGCACCGTGAAGGGGTCCACCAGCATGAAGTGCTGGTGCACCATGCCAATGCCCAGGGCGATGGCCTCGCGGGGTTCGCTGATCTGGGCCGGCCGCCCGTCCACAAGGATCTCCCCCTGGTCGGGCCTGACCAGGCCGTAGACGATCTTCATCAGGGTGGATTTACCGGCCCCGTTTTCCCCTACCACCGCCAGCACCTCCCCCCAGCGCACCTGGAGGGAGATGCGGTCGTTGGCCAGGACCAGTGGGTAGCGCTTGGTGATGTTCCTGAGTTCCAGGGCCACCGCCCCCTTCGCCGCTTGCGGGTTCATGCCCTCAATCATACAAAGAACCCAGGGGGGGCACCCCTGGGCCGGTGGGGCCGCGCGGTCTAGCGCCTATCGGGCACCTTGAGGGCCCCGGAGATGATCTGGCTGCGGATCACGGCCAAGCGGTTGATGACCGCCTGGGGAATGAGGGCCCGGTTGTAGTCGTCCAGGGCGTAGCCTACCCCGTTGTTGCTGAGGCCAAACTCGCGCACCCCACCCTTGAAGTTGCCCTCCTTGACGGACTTGATCACCTCGTAGGTGGCCACGTCCACCCGCTTGAGCATGGAGGTGAGGACGTGGTTCAGGGTGCGGGGGTTGTTGTCGGTGTCGCCCAGGTAGTTTTGGTTGGCGTCCACCCCAATCATGAACATCGGCCGGGTGGTGGCCGCCGGGCAGGAGCGCTCGTAGGCCGCATAGCGGGGCACGCTAGAGCCGTTGTTGGAGATGAAGCGCACGCCGGAGGGCAGCTCGTTTTGCTTTAGGCAGCGTTGCTGCTTCACGAAGTCGAGCACCCCGAGCCCGCTGGCTCCCGCCGCGGCGTAGATGATGTCGGCCCCCTGCTTGGCCTGGGCGCTGGCGATCTCCTTGGCCTTACCGGGGTCGTTCCAGGCGGTGGGGGTGTTGCCTACGTAGTTGATGAGCACCCGCGGGTTGGCGATGCCCCGCTCGCGCATCCCCGCAATGGCTCCGGCCCGGTAGCCCTGCTCAAACTTGTGGATCAGGGGGATGTCCATCCCACCCACGAAGCCCACCACACCGGTGTTGGTTAGGCGGCCTGCGATGTAGCCCACCAGGTAGCTGCCCTCGTGCTCACGGAAGACCAGGCCCACCGCGTTCTCGCACTTGCCCTCGCAGGGTACCGAATCGATTACGGCGAACTTGATGTCCTTGAACTCCCGGGCGTTTCTGGTGATGGAGGGCTCGTTGGCAAAGCCTACCCCGATGATGAGGTCAAAGCCCTCCTCGGCGAAGCGGCGGATGCCCTGACCTACCTGGCCGGGGTCGGCCGGCTCAAAGTCGAAAACCCTTACCCCAAGCTCCCGAGCAGCCCGCTGGGCCCCCTCGAAGGTGGACTGGTTGAAGCTGCGGTCGTTTTTCCCGCCGGCATCAAAGGCCATGCCCACCCGGATCTCCTGGGCCAGGCCCAGGCTGAGGGCGGTAGCGGCGGCTACCCATAGGACGGCGAGTCTCTTCATGACGGCTTCCTCCTTGCGAAGCACGGGCTATATAGCCACTGGCCTCCGGCATTATAGTCGAGAATGCCGCAGGCGTGAAAGGGGCTTGGTGAAGCGGGCAGGGGAGGTGCTAGCATTGCGCTATGCCTACGCCTTCGGCAAAGCAACGCATTCTGGAACTCAGGGAGCTGATCCGCTACCACAACTACCGCTACTATGTGCTGGATGATCCCGAGATATCCGATGCGGAGTACGACCGGCTGATGGAGGAGCTTCGGAGGTTGGAGGAGGCCCACCCTGAGCTCATCACCCCCGACTCGCCCACCCAGACCGTTGGCAGCAGCATCCTCGAGACTCCCTTTACCCCCCTGCCCCACCCTACCCGGATGTACTCCCTGGCCAACGCTTTTTCCAGGGAGGATTTGGCCGACTTTGAGGCCAGCATCGCCCGTATGCTGGGCCGGGAGGGGCCCTTTGAGTACGCCTTGGAGTATAAGATTGACGGTCTTTCGATCAACCTGGTCTACGAGGGGGGGGTGTTGGTGCGGGGCCTGACCCGGGGGGATGGGGTGGTGGGGGAGGAGGTAACCCCCAACCTGCTTTCCATTCCCGATATCCCCCGCAGGCTGCCCGAGCCTTTGGACCTGGAGGTGCGGGGTGAGGTCTACCTACCCATAGAGACCTTTTTGCGGCTCAACGCCGAGCTCGAGGAGGCCGGCGAGGCCCCCTTCAAGAACCCCCGCAACGCCGCTGCGGGGAGCCTCCGGCAGAAAGACCCCAAGGTGAGCGCCCGCCGGGGTCTGCGGGGGCTTTTTTACGGGGTGGGACGACACGAGGGGCTGGCGGTGCGGACCCAGCTCGAGCTGCGGGAGCGGCTGGCTGAGATGGGCTTTTCCGTGGCGCCCCACCACCGGCGGGCCCTTGGGGTGGAGGGGGTGGAGGAGGGCTACCGGGCCATGCTGGAGCGCCGGCGCAGCCTGCCCTTTGAGGCCGATGGGGTGACGGTGAAGCTCAACGACCTCTCCTTGTGGGAGGAGCTGGGTTACACTGCCAAGACCCCCCGGTTCGCCATCGCCTACAAGTTTCCCGCTGAGGAGAAGCCCACCCGGGTGCTGCGGGTGGTCTTTCAGGTGGGGCGCACCGGGCGGGTTACCCCGGTGGCCGAGCTCGAGCCCGTCCTCCTGGACGGCTCCACGGTGAGCCGGGTTACCCTTCACAACGAGAGCTACGTGCAGGAACTGGGGCTGCGGGTTGGGGATACGGTGCTCGTGCACAAGGCCGGCGGGGTGATTCCGGAGGTGCTCCGGGTGCTCACCGAGGCCTCCCGGGGCGAGCACCCGGTGGAGTGGCCCAGCCACTGCCCGGAGTGCGGCAGCGGGCTGGTTCTCTCGGGGAAGATTCACCTCTGCCCCAACCCCCTCTGCCCGGCCAAGGCCTTTGAGGCCATACGCCACTTTGCCAGCCGCCGGGCCATGGATATCCAGGGCCTGGGGGAGAAGCTGATTGAGCAGCTTCTGGAGGCTGGCTTGGTGCGCGATGCGGCCGACCTCTATCAGCTCAAGAAGGAGGACCTCGTCGGGCTCGAGCGGATGGGGGAGCGGAGCGCCCAGAACCTGCTGGAGCAGATCGAGGCCAGCAAGGGCCGGGGGCTGGAGCGGCTGCTTTACGCCCTGGGCATCCCCCAGGTGGGGGAGAGCACCGCCCGGGCCTTGGCCCGTCGCTTTGGGCACCTGGACCGAATCCTGGAGGCCAGCGTGGAGGAGCTGGACGCGGTTCCGGACATCGCCGAGGCCACCGCCCAGGCCATCCACCAGGCCCTGGCCCAGCCCCAGATGCGCCGCTTTGTGGAGCGGCTGCGGGCTGCTGGGGTGAACTTTGAGGCCAAGGAGAAGCCGCAGAGCCGCGCCCTGGAGGGCCTGACCTTTGTGCTCACCGGGGAGCTTTCCCGCCCCAGGGAGGAGGTGGCGCGGCTTCTGGAAGCCCACGGGGCCAAGGTAGCGGGCTCGGTAAGCCGGAAGACCCACTACGTGGTGGCCGGGCCTGGGGCTGGCTCCAAGCTGGCCAGGGCCCAGGAGCTGGGCGTGCCGGTGCTGGACGAGGAGGGGCTGAAGGCCCTGCTGCAGGAGCGGGTAGGGGTGGAGGCCTGGTAACCCTCAGCGGCAAAGGTCGCTCGAGCAGACATCCAGCACGGCCCACTCGCGCCCCGCCTCGCTCTTCACCCTCAGCTTGAGGTAAAGCCGACCTCCCTCGGTCCAGTAGCGGTCCCCGCTGCTGGCCTCGAACTCCGCTCTGGAGGCCGCCCGGGCCAGGCGGTTGCGGTTGTCAATCCAGTAGTCGCGGTAGATGTAGGGCTCGCCGCTGTAGGGTACGGTCACATAGACGAAGTCCCCCGGTTCGCTGTCCTCCAGCCGAAGCCTGAGCCGGCGGGGTAGCCCGCCGCTGGCCTCCAGGGTGTAGGTGCGGCCCTTGATGACCGTGGCCCCGAAGAACCGGGGGTCGTTGGGGGCCCCCCACATGCGGAAGACCGGCCGTCCGCCGTCCTCGCGGGTCAGGGAGACCGGGCCGATGTTCTCCCCGCTCTCGCTCCGGATGTGCAGCCGGGCGTAGCCGTAGCCGCAGATCCTGGCGTTCCACTCCGCGCGCGCCTCGCAGCCGGTGTCCCACAGGAAGGGGTTGTTGAGCACCACCGCATGGCCCTGCCTGCCGCTCACCGAGCCGTCCAGGTCCACGAAGACGCTGCCCCGGTAGCCGTCGGCGCTCTGGCCCCTGCTCAGCTCCTCTGGGGTGGGTTCGGGCCGGGGGGGCAGATAGACCGCCTTGGCGTTGGTGAAGCGGGCCCTCTCGGCGAAGTTGCGGCTGTCGATGTCGAAGCTGGTAAAGCGCAGGTAGCTCAGGGCCCCGGCCTCGCGGATGGTGCGGTGGGCACCTTGGGCGTTGTGGATTTCCAGGGGCTGGAAGTTCACAAACTCCACGTTGCGGAAGCCCACCTTGCCGTCGTAGAACTCAAACCCCCGTATGGGAAAGTTGTCCTGGATGGGGCCGGCGCTGCTGGCCCAGGGGCGGGGCAGGCTGCGGCCATCCGCTCCGCGAAACTCCCAGTCGCGCGGGAACCCCTTGTTGGCGCTGTCCCCCACAATGAGGGAGTCCTCCAGGGTGGTGGCCCGGGAGGCGAAGGTAACCCCGATGGCGTTGTCGGCCAGCCGGGCTCCGGTTACCTTGTGGTTCAGGCCCCGCAGCCAGATGGCGTTGCCGCGGTGCTTATAGGCGGTGAAGTTCTTGAACTCGGCCACCACCGGGGGGTTGAGGGCGTCGTTGTACTGGTTCTGCGTGTCGGCTGGCCGGGTGCGGGGGTTGTAGACCGCGCTCTCGGCCTCCAGGGTATCCCGGTTGGGGCCGCGGTCCACCATCAGCCCATCCCAGCTCGAGTGGGACACATTCCCCGAAAACTCCCCCAAAGGGGTGCGGCGGGGCCAGATGGTGGTGGTGGCCGAGGGGCCGGTGGGGTTTTCGGGCAGGGCATACCAGAACCCAATGCCGTCGGAGCCGGCCGCCACGTTGTTGCGCACGGTGTTGGCCGGGTGGGTAATCCAGAAGGTGGCGGGGGTTCTATCGGTGGGGATGACCGGTTGCTCGCCCCGGCTGGCCTCGGGCCGTCGGGTCAGGAGGCCCAGGTTGCCCTCCAGCAGGTTTTGGGTCTCGGCCCCGTCCTCCAGGAAGTAGCAGTGGCCCACAGCGTTGTAGGCCACGTTGCCTACCACCTCCACCCCGCTGGTCCCGTGGATGGTGATGCAGCGGTTGAAGCTTTCGTGAATGGAGGTGTGCTTGATGTACTGGCCCCGGGCCTCGCCCACCAGGTGCCAGTGGACGGGGTAGCGGGCCAGCCGGTTGCGCTGGCCCATGCGGCGGAGCTCCACTCCCGAGATGCGCATGGAGCTGCCCATCATGGCCATGATGTGCCCACCGAAGCCGTTGATGGCCGAGGCTTCGTCGCCCTGCACCACCACGTTGCGCGAGAGCAGGCCCACCTCCCCACGCTGGTCCACGCCAAAGGTGACCTCGCCGAAGTGGGGAAACTCGAGGGGGCGGTCCAGGGTTAGGGTGTTGCCCGAGATGGCCACGATGGTCCGCACCTCGGCCTGGCGGGGGTCGTAGTCGGTGGAGGCAAGCACGATGCGGTCCCCTACCCGCCATCCGCTGGCGTTCAGCACGGCAATTTCCCGAGCGCCTCGAGGGGCGCTCTGGGCCAGCTTGGTCCAGCCCGGGCGGGGTTCGCCATGCAGCTCGAGCACCCCCCCCATCACCCCCAGCACCTTGGTGCCCATGCCCATCTGGTCTTCCTCCGGGTTGTTGCCGGTGAGGGTGATGACCGCTCGCTGCCGGAAGGGCTCCTGAGGGGTGCCGACCTCGAGCCGCCCATGGACCATAATCCAGTCGGCGCTGAGCTCCAGGTCCTTTCGGTCAAAGCGCAGCGCGCCATAGATGTTGAGCCCCCTCAAGGGGGGTGGGCTCACGTCCAGGACAACGCCCAGATCAGGGGGGATGTTGACCACCTCGTTTGCCCGGGGGACCTGCCCGCTGGGCCAGGTCCGGGGGTCCGACCAGGCCCCCCAGCGCTGGGGGCCGCCGGGGGGCTCGCTCTGCCCAGCGCAGCCCGCGGCCAGCAGTAGGAAGACGCTCCAAAGAAGGTTGCGCATAGGGTAGAGGCACCGCCGGGGGCGGCTTAGCCCCAAGGTACAGAAGGGCTGCCTTCCCCTTGTTTGAAGGGGATTAACCCGGCTTAATGGGGGCCTGGTGGCTGTTCGCGGAAGGGCCCAAGGCCCCGGCTACGGCCAGGAGAAAGGGGTAGTAGACCCAGGCGGAGAAAAAGGTGAAGTCGGTGGTGTTCAGCAGCAGAACGGCACCTAGAAGGGTGAGGGCGGCCCAGGCCCGCCGCCTTGCCAGGGCCCACCCCACCCCCGCCAGCCAGAGCCCGAGGGCCACCAGGGCCAGCAGCCCCCCTTCCGCCAGCAGTTGCAACCCCAGGTTGTGGGCGTGGCCGGGGGAGTACTCAATGGCCCCCCTCGGGGGGTGCAGGTCAAAGTAGAGGGGAAAGTGTCCGAAACCAACCCCTCCTAGAGGGTGTTCGCGGAAGGCCTGCCAGGCCACCTGCCAGAACTGGAGCCGGGCCTGGGCGTTGCTGTCCAGGGTCAGGGCCTGGGCTAGGCGGCCCAGCAGCTCGGGCTCCGCCAGGGCCACTCCGGCCAGCAGCCCCCCCGCGCCCAGGGCCAACCAGCGGTAGCGCCCCAGGCTCCATCCCCAGGCCGCGCCCAGGAGCAGCAGGGCCCAGAAGGCCGTGCGGCTTCCGGAAAGCCAGAGCGTTGCCGCGGCCACCGCCAGCGCCACCCCGCCCAGCCGCCGCCCACCCAGGGCCCAGACCAGGCCAGCGGCCGCCACCGCCCCGTGGCCCAGGAAGTTGGGCTGGGGGGTGAGGCCGGCCGCCCGCGCGCCTGGACCCGCCTCGAGCCACTGCCACCCCGCGTAGCCCAGGTGGGCCAGCATCCCGAGCAGCACCCCCCAGGCCACCACAGAGGGCGGCACCACCCGGAGCAGCCAGACCCCAGCCTGCAAGACCAAAAATCCTAGCAAGGCCGCGCCTACCCACCACCCCAGGCGCCACTCGAGCCCTTTGAGAGTAGGCCCCAGCCGGTAGGGGGTGGGGCGGGAGCCTTCCTCCAGCTGGGGCCAGCCCACCTCCAGGTAAGTGTAATCTCCCCCCTCGTTGAAGAAGTCGATGGCCCGCACCGCGCTATCCCCCTCCTGGGCGGTGTAGCTGGCCCAGACCCGCCACACCCCGGGGGCCACCAGCTCCTTTTGTGTGGGCACCGGGTGGTGCCCCCTCTGGGTGAAGAAGGTGATCCTGAGCCGGGCCTCGCGGCCATCGTGCCGCAGGTAGAAGCTCTGGGTGTAGGTCTTGCCCGGCTCGAGGGGGTACCACTTATTCATGAAAAA
>NZ_JANXCG010000040.1 GCF_025060375.1 Meiothermus sp.
GTCGTAGCCCGGCAGCAGCCTCCCCCTGAGGTCGGGGTGCCCGAGGGCCACCCCGGTGTCCACCACGGCCACCACCACCGGGTTGCGCTGGCCCCGCTCGATATCCCAGGCCTGGGGCAGCCGGATGGCCGGGTAGTGCCATTGCAGCGGGTAGAGCTCGTCGTTGGGGGTGGCCAGGGCCCGGCGGATGTAGTTGGGCTGGGCGTAGCGCACCCCGGGCTCCCGGGAGAGGCGCTCCGCCAGGGCCACCGGGTCGGCGGCCCCCTCGAAGCGGTAGAGGTAGGTTCCCTCCAGGCCCAAAGGGCGCACCTGCTGGAGCACCACGGGGGCCGCTCCGCCCTCCAGGGTGAGCCGCTGGAGGGAGGGGCCTTCGGGCCGGACGATGAGCTCGCCGGGGACGAACTCCACCTGGGGGGTCTGGCCGGATGAGCCCAGCTGCAGGCTCACGGTGCCGGCGATGTCCGGGCTTCCGCTGTTGCAGGAGAGCAGGGCGAGGGAGAGGAGGGCCAGGGAGGCCCGGCTTGGGGCCCGCATGGGCCGGCGCAGGGTGGGGGGTGTATTCATGGCCTCACTGTGGCCCGGATTTGTCTAGCTCCTGTCAGCGCTGCCCAAGACGCCCTGGTTTCGCGCAGCATAACCCTACCTGAGGCCCTAGGGGCCCCTGCCCGTCCCGGCCCAGTTTTGCAACGCTTTTGCAACGCCCCCTGAGGAAAGCTGTGCTCGTGCGAGGGAAGCTACTGGTCCTGCGGGTTGACCCCAAGGCCCACCCACCCCTGGCGGTCAGGGAGGCCGGGGGACAGGTGCGCCACTTCGCCAGCTGGGAGGCGCTCCTGGCCTACCTGGAGGCCCAGTATCCCCTCGCCAGGGGGGGAGAAAGACCATGCAAAGACAGACGCGGCTTGTTCTAGCGGCGGCCCTGCTCCTCGCCGCCTGCGGCGGGGGGGCTACTCAGGGGAACAACCCCGGCAACAACCCCGGGGCCGGGGACTGCCCCACCGGCGGCCAGGGGAGCCTGGAGGTGCAGGTCACCGGCCTGCCCTCAGGGGTGCAGGCCCGGGTGCGGGTGAGCGGTCCGGGGGGCTACAGCCGGGACCTTACCGGATCGCAGACCCTAGGTGTGAACACCGGGACCTACACCGTTCAGGCAGAGCGGGTGATCGACACCCACCCCATCGTCCGGCAGGTGTACCGGGTCGCGCAGGGCGCGCAGACCCAGGTCTGCGTGCGCAACAACGAGACGTCCAGGGCCCGGGTGGAGTACAGCCTCATCCCCACAAGCGGGAAGGTGTGGTTTGGGGATGCCACCCGCAGCCGTGTGTACGGCTTCTCCCGGGACTCCCTGGGGACGGGGGGCTCTGTAACCCCCAGCCCCGATGCGGACACCCGGGCCTACGTGGCCCTGGCCTTTGACCGGGAGGGGAACCTCTGGGTGGGGCGGCAGTTTGGCTCGGAGCCCCACCTCTACCGCTACCCCGCGGCCAGCCTGACGGGGAGCAGCCCCACCCCCGACCGCCAGATCAACGTGGGGGGCCTGGCCCAGGACCGGCGCATCGACGACATGGCCTTTGACCCGGAGGGGAACCTCTGGGTAGCCGAGGCGGACTCGGACACCATCTTCCGCCTGGGCAGGGCCGATCTAGAGACTGCCGGCAGCGGCGTGACCACCATCGCTCCGGGGGTGATCGTCAGCGTGGACGACCCCAGGAGCCTGGCCTTTGACCGGGAGGGGAACCTCTGGGTGGGGCAGGCGGACAGCGGTGCGCCTACGCCTCCGGCGGTGCTCCGCTACGACCGGTCTCGGCTGGGGAGCTCCATCCCGGCCGGCCAGGGCCCCGACCGCACCCTCATCACCCTCCACTGGGATGGGACGAACCGGCTCGGCAACAGCGACCTGGCCTTCGACGGGCAGGGGAACCTCTGGGTGATGTCGCTCAACTCCGGCACCCTCCACCGCCTACCCCAGGCGGTCCTCTCCGGCACCGGCAGCCAGACCTTCAACAGCCCGGCCACCGACGGGGTGGTGCGCATCTTCCTGGGAAACGGCCGGCTCTACGGGATGGCCTTCGACGAAGGGGGAGGGCTCTGGATCACCTACGACCCCGCTGGGCCCGGGCATCGCTTCGCCCGGCTCTCGCCCAGCCAGCTCACCAGCAGCACCCCCGCTGGCAGCCCGAGGACTCCTGAACGTCTCTTCGATGCCAGCAGTGTTTCCCGCACCCACTCCCCCGCCCTCTTCCCCGCGCCGGCGGGGCTACCGCTCTTCCACAGCCTGCCCTAGCTTGACGGGGCTAGAAAGAAAGGAGGTTACCGTTGAAGCGTTTCTCAGCCTTGCTGTCCCTCAGCTTCTTGCTCCTCGCTGCCTGCGGGGGCAACCAGCCCAGGAACGGGGGCCTGCCCCCCTCCACCATCACGGTGAACACGTCCCTGAGCCCGCAGGTGCCCAGCATCCCGGACCCCGACGGGGGGCCTGCCCGCCCCCTGGCCTCCGTGAAGGACCAGGGCGGGGCACAGGCGGACTTCGTGGCCAACGAGGTCCTCGTGCTGAGCGACGACACCGCGCGGGTTGAGGCGCTGGCGGCCCGCTACAACGGCCGCATCGTGCGCACCGTCAGCGTGGAGGGCGCGCCCAAGCTGCACCTGGTGCGGCTCAACCCCAGCCAGGGCGATGCCGCTCAGCTGGCGCGGGATCTGCGCCAGCTGGTGCCGGATGCCCGCAGCGACCTGGAGGTCTCAAGCCAGGAGGCGCTCAACCTGCTGGCCACGGTGGCCCGGGAGGGGGTGAGCCAGAACCTCCCGATCGCACCCAACTTCGTCCTGTATCCCCAGGGGATCGCCGAGGGCAGAACAAGTGAAGGCGCCAACACCTTTGTTGGGGAGACCGAGCCCTACCGGGGAGATGCCTTCAGCTGGCCCTACATGAACACCGGCAGCCCGCAGAACATCGGGGTGGGGGAGGCCTGGAGGCTCCTGCAGGCGGCAGGGAAGCTCTCGAACCGGGTCAAGATCGCCATCATCGACGGCGGCTTCGAGCGCGACTTCCCGGACTACCCCGATGCCCGCAGCTTCTACGGAACGGGGGGCTGGGGTACGCAGAACTTCCACAGCTGCCGCGGCAATCCCTGCCCCTGGCACGGGACCCAGGTCACCCAGGCGGCCATGGCCAAGCTGGACAACAGCTTCGGTGTGGCCGGTCCGGCCGGCCCGGTCGCCGAGCTGATGGCGGTGCAGACCCCGGGGGGGGACCTCTTCCAGATCCTGGAGTTCATAGGCAGCCTCATCGGAGGCCTGGCGGCGGAGCGGCCCCGGATCATCAACATGAGCGGGGCGGCGTCAATCCCCGCGGTGTGGGGAGAGGGCCTCAAGCTGCTCATCAAACCCATCCTGGACGCCGTCCTGAGCTTCCCCTATAGGCCCCTCCTCATCGCCAGCGCGGGGAACGCCGGGGTCAACGTAGACGCGGAGGACGAGTTCCTGGGCATCCGCTGGGAGGGCGCCCTCTGGGTACCCTGCGAGCTGGACGGGGTGATCTGCGTGGGCGGGATGCGCTGGAACGCCACCGAGCGGGACGGCTACTCCAACTACGGCACGAAGGCCGACAGCCAGTCGGTGGACATCTACGGCCCCTTCACGGTCTGGGCCTCGGCGATAGGCGAGAGGGCCAGGGAGCTTGGCGAGGACGTGAACGGCTACTACCGGGTGCGGCGGGTCCACGGGACGAGCTTCTCCGCGCCCTTTGTGGCCGGGGTAGCCGCGCTCATCATAGCGGCGAACCCGGCCCTGTCCGCAGCCCAGGTGGAGGAGATCCTCCTGAGCACGGCCCACGTGGGCGGGGTGCACCCGCACGGGGGGCACCAGCGCCGGGTCAATGCCCTGGGGGCGGTGCAGCGGGCCCTCGGGGCCAACGTCCCCCCCTTCGTCCGCTTTGACGCCCCGAGGGAAGGGGAGGCCCACTCCTGGCGGCGGCCCCTGCGCCTGGTCGCCACGGCCTACGACCCCGACACCCCGGGCAACCCCTCGGTGAGCTTCTCCAGCAGCCTGGATGGACCCCTGGGCAGCGGCACGCGCTTCCCCGACCAGCCTGCCTTCTACCTCGACACCACTGCCCTGCGCCCCGGCAACCACCGCCTCACCGCCACGGCCACCTCGGGGGGGCAGCAGACCAGCAGCAGCGTGAACATCACCATCCGCAACGACCCGCCCACGGTGCGCATCTCGGCCCCGTCCCCCACGGATACCCTCTGCACGGGCAGCCCTGTGGTGTTTGAGGCCCAGGTGAGCGACCCCAACAACCCGAGCAGCCACCACTTCCCGGTGGGCGGGGTCACCTGGTGGCAGGGCAGCACCCTGATAGGCAGCGGCTTCAGCGTGAGCCGGAGCTTCAGCAGCCCGGGTACCTACACCATCACCGTGCGGGCCACCGACGACGCACCCGCCCCGCACACCCTCTTCGCCGAGGAGAGCATCACCATCAACGTGGTGAACTGCACCAACCTCCCGCCCACGGCCAGCATCACCGACCCCTCCAGCGACCTGACAGTGGTGGCGTCCGGGTCTGACTCGAACGGCCAGTACCACACGGTCAACCTGACGGGCACCGCCTCCGATCCGGAGGGGGCTTCGCTCATCATCGAGTGGTACACCGACCGGGGCGACCTGCAGCCGGGAGGGCCGGCCAGCGGCAAGCAGCTCCTGGGCACGGGCCTGAGCCTGTCGTCGGTAAGGCTCTACGCCCAGTGCGGTGGTCCGGGAGGGCGGCACACGATCACCCTGGAGGTTGACGACGGCACCCACAGGGTCATCCGGAGCCGGATCATCAATGTGGTGCCGCTCTGCTGAGGGGTACGGAGGGAGAGCCATGAGCATCAGGTGGACCCTGCCCGGACTCCTCGCCCTCCTCGCCGCCTGCGGCGGGGGGGGCGGGGGTAACCCCAGCTTCCAGCTCGCCCTCGACCCGGAGAGCCCCTCCCTCACCGCCGCCCGGGGCGGGAGCGCCAGCCTCACCCTGCGCCTCACCCCCGAGGGCGGCTTCAGCGGGACGGTGAGCCTCGCGCTGGAGCGGGAGGACGGCTCACAGGCCCCTGCGGGGCTCAGCCTCTCCCCCGCGAGCCTCAGCGTGAGCGGCCCCAGCCCCATCACCCAGCCCCTCACCCTCTCCGTAGGGGAGGCGGCCCCGCCAGGGGAGCACCGGCTGCAGCTCAGGGCCACGAGCGGCAGCCTGGCCCGCACCGCCCGGTTCCGCCTCAGCGTGCCCGCCCCGGGGCTGCGGCTCGGGCTGCCCCCGGGCACCTTCGGCCTCACCCGGGGGCTGGGCGGCCCGGTGAGCCTGGAGCTTGCCCCGGAGGGCGGCTTCCGGGGGGAGGTGGAGCTCTCCCTGGTGGGTTCGGTTCCCCCGGGGCTCAGCCTCGCGCCGGACAGGGTGACGCTGGCCGCCCTGACGACCCTGCCCCTCACCCTCTCCACCACCTCCAGCACCCCCACCGGCCTCCACCGGCCGCGCCTGCGGGCGGCGGGAGGGGGGGTGAGCGCGGAGGCGGAGCTCAGCCTCTTCGTGGCGGCCCGGGGGGAGCCCGACCCCAGTTTTGGGAGCGGGGGGATTCGGATCTTCGACATCGCCAGCGCGAGCAATACCGTCAGGGACCTTCTCTGGCGGAATGGGGGGCTGGTGGTCGGAGGGCACGCCCAGGGGAGCGGAGGCAACTCCGACTTCACTCTGGCAGCCTTTACGGGGAGTGGGGATTGGCTAGCCACAGAAACGACCGACTTCGGCGGACAAGAATTGCTCCTAGACCTAGCCCCCCAGCCCAACGGGAGCAAGTTCGTGGCTGCTGGGTACACCTTCAGTGGAAGCACCTTCAGGATCGCGCTCGCCCGCTACAACCCAGATGGCAGCAGTCTTCTGGACACTAGCTTCAACGGGGACGGGAAGAGGACCGACCTCATCGGTAGCCAGAGCGCGGCCCTGGCCGCGGCCGTGGACAACAGCAACCGGATTGTGGTGGCGGGGTACAGCGTAGAGGGGAGCAACACCGAGCTTTTCCTCACCCGTTACCTCGAGAACGGCGCGCTGGACGCGGGCTTCGGCACCGGGGGGCAGGTGCGGGTGCCGGTAGGTCCAAGCTCCTACTTCCTCCCTCTGCTTGTCTTCGGTGGCCTGGATCTGCTCCTCCAGCCCGATGGGAAGCTGGTGGTGGCAGGGGCCAAGCAGGTGGGGAGCCAGACGGTCCTCTTCCTCCGCCGCTACGGGGCCGACGGGGTGCCCGACGCCTCCTTCGGCAGCGGCGGGGAGGTGACGGCTGTTGTTGGCAGCGCCACCCTCGCTACCGCGCTACTGCAGCAGCCCGACGGGCGGCTGGTGGTGGCTGGGAACAGCTACAACGGCAGCGACTACGACTTCGTGCTGCTGCGCCGCAACCCCCTGGACGGTAGCCCCGACACGAGCTTCGGCACGGGCGGCCAGGTGGTCATCCCCATCGGCAGTGGAGAAGACCTGTCTCACGCGCTGGTGCGGCAGCCGGACGGACGGCTGGTGGTGGCGGGGTATGCGGCGGCCCCTGGTGGGAGTGACTTCGCTCTGGCGCGCCTCAACCCTGACGGTACGCTGGACCCGAGCTTCGGTGCGGGTGGTAAGGTGACGACCCCGCTGGCGGGGGAAGACCAGGCGTTTGCCCTGCTCCTCCAACCGGACGGGAGGCTGGTGGCCGCGGGGGGCAGCCGGGCGAGCGGTAGCAACGTTGATTACGCCCTGGTGCGCTACTGGTAGCCCTGGGCTTAGGGGTGCTTGACGCGGCTCCTGGGGTTTGGTAGCTTGCCAGAAGCAATCGGAGTGTCATCGGGGGGTTCTTATGAGGAGGACAGTCCGGTCTCTCGCCCTAGCAGCCCTGGTGCTGGCCAGCCTCACCTGGGCCCAGCGCGCGGACACCATCGTGATCGCCCAGGGCGTGGACGTCACGGTGCTCGATCCCAACAACCAGCTCGAGACCCCCACGGCCAACGTGCTCTCCAACATCTTTGACACCCTCTTCATGCGCATGCCCGATGGATCGGCGCGGCCCTGGCTGGCCACCGGGGTGCGGGCTATCAACCCCACCACCTGGGAGATGACCATCCGCCCGGGGGTCCGGTTTCACAACGGCGAGGAGCTCACCGCTGAGACGGTTAAGTGGAACTTTGACCGAGTGATCGACCCCCAGAGGCCCCTGCGCATCTCCAGCTCTTGGGTCAACCTAGCCAGTGTGCAGGTGGTCAACCCCACCACCCTGCGCTTCATCACCAAGACCCCCTTCCCAGTCTTTCCCACCCGCCTCACCGGCTTCTACATCCTGCCCCAAAGGTACGTGACCGAGGGGGGCAACCGCTATCTTCAGGAGCCCGTGGGCACCGGTCCGTATCGCTATGTGCGCTGGGTGCGCGACCAGCAGTTTGAGCTCGAGGCCAATCCCAACTACTGGGCTGGGGCGCCCAGGATCCGCCGCGCCATCTTCCGGCCCATCCCCGAGGCCAGCAGCCGGGTGGCCGAGCTGCTCTCGGGCGGGGTGGACATCATCACCAACCTAGCCCCCGAGGCGGCGGCCACGGTGCGGGCCTCTGGGGCAGCCGAGGTGCGCGGTGTCCCCAGCATCCGCAACATCTTCGTAATACTCAACACCGGCGGTCGCCCCGACAGCCCCCTGGCCAACCCCAAGGTGCGGCTGGCCCTCAACTACGCGGTGGATAAGCAGGCCATCGTGAGGAACGTGCTGGGCGGCTTTGGCCGGCCCATTGGCTGCCCCCTGAACGAGTACATCTTTGGCTACGATGCCAGGAGCTGCCAGCCCTACGAGTACAACCCCGCCCGGGCTAGGCAGCTTCTGGCCGAAGCCGGCTACCCCAACGGCTTCACCATGACCATGGGCTCCCCCAGCGGCCGGTACCTCAACGACCGCCAGGTGGCCGAGGCCATCGTGGGCCAGCTGGCCCAGGTGGGGGTGCGGGTGGAGCTGCGGGTGCAGGAGTGGAGCACCTACGTAGCCCAGATCTTGGAGCGGCGCATCCCCACTGACGCGGTGCTCCTGGGCTGGGGCAACAACGAGTTTGATGCCGACAACACGCTTTACAGCCTGTTCTACGGCGGCACGGTGAGGGGCGGCCCCCGCCAAGTGGCCTTCAGCTACGTCCGCTCCGTGCCTTTCGACCTGGCTGTGCTGCAGGCCCAGCGCACCACCGACCCAGAGCAGCGCAAGAAGCTGTACCTGGACGCGCTCAGGGTGCTACGGGCCGAGGCCCCCTGGATCTTCCTGTACCAGCAGGAGGACCTCTACGGCGTGGCCCGGCGGGTGGACTGGAAGCCTCGGCCCGATGAGCGGCTCTTCGTCTCCGAGATGGCCTTCAGGTGATGCTTGCCTACCTGCTCCGCCGGCTCCTGCTCGTCCTGGTGGTGGTCTGGGGGGCCGCGACCTTGGCCTTCTTCCTCCTCTTCCTCTCAGGCGACCCGGTCAACCTGCTGCTACCGCTGGACGCCACGCCTGAGGTGCGGGAGCAGTTCCGGAAGGCCTACGGCTTTGACCAGCCGGTCTGGGTGCAGTACCTGGCCTACCTGGGACGGGCCCTGCAGGGCGACCTGGGGGTCTCGCTACGCAACCAGACCCCGGCCCTGGGGCTGGTCCTGGAGCGGATGCCGGCCAGCATGGTGCTAGCCGGAGCGGCCCTGATCTTTGCAGTGGTCCTGGGCGTGCCGGCGGGGGTGGCGGCGGCGATCAGGAAGGGCAGCCTCTTGGAGTTCGGGGTGCTGCTCCTGGCGCTGCTGGGCCAGTCGGTGCCGGTCTTCTGGCTGGCGCTGATGCTTATCCTGGTGTTCGGCCTCGAGCTGCGCTGGCTGCCCATCTCGGGCTACGGGGTTGGGCCTCTGCCGGGCCTGCCGGATCCGGCCCACCTGGTCCTCCCCACCGTTGCGGTGGGCACCTTCTCCATGGCGGCCATCGTCCGACTGACCCGCAGCGGGGTGCTGCGCGAGCTTCGCAGCGATTACGTGCGCACCGCCCGGGCCAAGGG
>NZ_JANXCG010000092.1 GCF_025060375.1 Meiothermus sp.
CCAAAATCGCCGAGGAGTCGGTGGCTACGGCCAGGCGAACATCGTTCAGGGGCACGTTTTGCAGGGCCTCCTCGATCTCGTGGATGTTGTCGGTAGAAGCGGTGAACCCCCTGGGGAAGCGGTAGATGTAGGAAAACTGCCGCACCGCCTCCCCCACCGTGGGGGTGTAGAGGATGGGCAGCATCTCCGCCATGTGCTCCACCAAGAGGGCGTAAAAGAGGACCTCGTTGCGGTCCTGCAGGTTGCGCAGGAAGATGTGCTTCTCCAGATCGTTCTCAATGAGGCGGTAGCGACGGTAGTTGCGCTCCTTCTGCTCCTCCAGGGTGGTCACATGAGGAGGGAGCAACCCCTCCAAGCCGAGCATCCGCCGCTCCTCGTGGGTAAAGGCGGTGCCCTTGTTCAACAGGGGAATCCCCAGGAGAAGAGAGCCGGTGACGAAGGGCTCGAGGTAGCGCTTCCCCCGCTCATCCCGCTTCACGTCGTAGTAGCGGCTGACGGTCATATGGCCCAATGCTATAGCCAGAGGGCTTTGGGGGTCTAGCCCAGCGCGGGCGCTTGTTTTTGAGCGGGCCCGGTGCTAGGCTGGTTCAGGTCCTTTGCCCAGCGGGCGAAGCAAGGGAGGCACCGTGGAAGATCACAGTTCTGGTCGAAGGTTACGCCCGGTGCCCTCCACCGGCTAACCCTCGGCAAACCGTGTACCTGCGGAGCTTCCTTCCAAGATTCGGCCCCGGCCGAAAACCGAAGGAGGCCACCCATGTACGAAACCACCAACCCACCCGAGCTGAAAGCGCTCAAAGCCGCTCTAGCCGAAAGCGACGCTTTCAAGGTTAAGGTTGCCCTCGAGGAGCTCTACCCTGCCCAAATCCTGGAGCACTGGTCGGAGTTCCCCCCCGAGCACCGCCTGCCCATCCTGACCCTCCTCTCCCCAGCCGATGCGGCGGAGGTCTTCAGCCACCTGGAGGAAGCCGAACAGGCCGAGCTTCTAGAGGCCCTGCCCCCCTGGCGGGTCAAGGAGATTCTGGAGGAGCTCTCCCTAGACGACCTGGCCGACGCCATCAACGCGGTTGAGGAGGAAAAAAGCCCCGAGGCCGCCGAGGCCCTGCTCCGCCAGCTCGACCCCGAGACCCGGGCCGAGGTGGAGGAACTCACCGAGTACGAGGAGGACCAGGCCGGGGGTATCATGACCCCGGAGTACATCGCGGTGCGCGACGGCATGCGGGTGGAGGAGGTCTTCCGCTTTCTGCGCCGCGAGGCCCCGGATGCCGAGCAAATCTACGTCATCTACGTAGTAGACGAGGAAGAGCGCCTTCAGGGGGTGCTCACCCTGCGCGACCTCATCGTGGCCGACCCCAAGACCCGGGTGGCCGAGATCATGAACCCCGACGTCATCTACGTGCGGGACGACACCGACCAGGAGGAGGTGGCCCGGCTCATGGCCGACTACAACTTCACCGTGCTGCCGGTGGTGGACGAGGAGAAAAAGCTGGTGGGCATCGTCACCATCGACGACGTGGTGGACGTCATCCAGGAGGAGGCCACAGAGGACATCTACCGCCTGGGCGCGGTGGAGTCGCCCGAGCTGGTCTACAGCCGCTCGAGCATCTGGACCCTCTGGAGCGCTCGAGTCCGCTGGCTGATTATCCTCATCATCACCGGTAGCATCACCAGCACCATCCTGCAGGGCTTCGAGTCGGTGCTGGAGGCGGTGACCGCGCTGGCCTTCTACGTCCCGGTGCTGGTGGGCACCGGGGGCAACACCGGAAACCAGTCCAGCACCCTTATCGTGCGGGCCCTGGCCACCCGGGATGTGGGCCTGGGCGACTGGCTGCGGATTCTGCGCAAGGAGCTGGGGGTGGGCCTGCTGCTGGGCCTTACCCTGGCCACCCTGCTCTCCGGCAAGGTGCTCCTGGACGGACAGGCCCAGCTCTTGCTGGTGGTGGGGGTCTCGCTCGGCCTGGTGGTCCTGCTGGCCAACGTGGTGGGGGCCATGCTGCCCCTGCTCCTGCGCCGGCTGGGCCTCGACCCAGCCCTCATCTCCAACCCCCTCATCGCCACCGTGACCGATGTGACCGGGCTCATCGTCTACCTTAGCGTGGCCCGGATGCTGCTTGGCCTATGAAGCTGCAGATGGTGGTGGAGTGGAGCTTGGGAAGCCCCGAACGCTTCCACTGGGACGGCGCCAGGCTGGTGCCCCACCAGCCCCCCTGGCGGCCCGAGTGGGGCCTCCCCCCGGTGAACTACGGCCTGGTGCCGGGCTACCTCAACCCCGCAGACGGAGCCGAGCTGGACGCCATCTGGGCCAGCCGGGAGCCCATCGCTGCGGGGAGCTGGCTTCTGGGCCAGGTGCTGGGGATGGTCTGGCTGCAAGACGGCGACCACAAGGTCATCCTGGGCGAGCCGGGCGGCCTGGGAGAAATCGACTGGGCGGGGCTTTGGCCTTGGCTAAAGGGGCGCAGGCCGCGGCTGGCCGGGGCCGAGGAGGCCATAGACTTCATCCGCTCGCTCCGCTAAGCGCCCCCTCCCGCCGCAGGGCCCTAAGCCGCCCCGGGCGCAAGGGACCAACGGCGAAGAGGTAAAAGGCCAGGAAGCCCAGGAGGCCGAGCCGCAGGGGCCAGGTGGGGTCCAACCCCCGCCAGGCCCTGGGCTAGGCCCGTCAGGAGCGCCCCCGGGGCCAGCGGTCGGCCAGGGAGCCCCAAAGCAGGGCGAGGAGGGGCTCGGCAACCTGGCGGAAGGCCAGGGCCAGGCTGGCCGCCAGGGGGCCCAAAGGGCGGCCAGGGCAGCATGGGCGAAGTAGAAGAAGCCTGCCGCGAGGAGGCGGGCGGTCTCGAGGGCCAGGAGCAAGCCCACGCCCATCCCCCGATCCTGCCCCTCACTGCCCCAGGGTCAGGGCGTGGTAAAGGTCAAAGACCAGGAGAAACCCTCCCTGGAGCACCACTGCCCAGCCCGCCCCCTGGAGCCGGGGGTCGGAGCGGGTGGCGAGCCAGAGCCCCCCAGCGATGTAGAGGACATCCAAAGCAGCGTTCAGGTAGAGGATGTCCCGGAGCTCTGCCCGGCTGGGCTCGGGGGAGAGGAGGCCCACCAGGGCGACGGCGGAGTTGACCGAGGTCCAAAGGGCGTTGGCAAGCCAGAAGCTCCGCCCCTTGGGGTCCTCGCTCAGGATTCCCCCTAGGGCCCCGGCAAAGCTCCAGGGGACGCTCCAGAGGAGCAGCCTGGCGGAGAGGGAGAACCCGTAGTACCCCTCGGGCAGAGGCCCCAGGAGGAGCCGCTCCAGAGGGGGCCGCCCCTCCCTGCCGGAGAGCTCGGCCAGGGGCGGCAGAGTGCCCTCTAGGGAGGGGCCCTGCCCCCAGGCCATCCCCAGCACCAAAAAGAGCGCTAGGCCGAGGGCTTTCCACATGGCATTAGCATTCAGCCTGGGCCCGGCCCGGAGTGCAGCTCGGGCAACACTTTGCCCGGGTTGAAGCGCCCCTCCGGGTCGAAGGCCCGCTTGATGCGCCAGAGGGCCTCGAGGGTGGCCGCGTCCACCGCCTCCCGCATGAAGTCGCGCTTCAAAAAGCCGATCCCGTGCTCCCCCGAGAGCACCCCTCCGTGCCGCAGGGCCACCCGGGCAATCTCGTGCAAGAGCTCCCAAACCTTCTCCTCGGGGTCTACCCTGGGGTCGTAGAGCACGTTGGGGTGGAGGTTGCCGTCGCCGATATGGCCAAACTGCACCACCTGCAGGCCGTACTGCCGGCCCAGCGCCTCGATGGCCCGCACCACCTGGGGCAGGCTCGAGCGCGGCACCGCGATGTCCTCGTTGAGCCGCTTGGGCCGCAGGGCTCCAATTGCCGGGGAGATGGCCCGCCGGGCCTGCCAGAGGGCCTCCCTTTCGGCGGCGTCCCGCGCCACCCTTACCTTTCCTCCATGCCTTTGGCAGGCCTCGGCCACCCAGGAAAGCTCCTCCTCCACCATCAAAGGGTCGTCGCCGTCGGTCTCCACCAGCAGGATGGCCCCGGCCTCGCGCGGCAGGCCCAGCCTCAGGTAGTCCTCCACCGCCCTGATGCAGCCCTGGTCCATGAACTCCAGCCGGGCCGGCACCGCCCCGGCGGCGATGGCCGCCGAGACCGCCTCCGCGGCCTGACCCACCTCCGCGAACACCGCCATCAGGGTACGGGTGTAGCGGGGGAGGGGTACCAGGCGCAAGGTGGCCTCGGTGATGAGGCCCAGGGTACCCTCCGAGCCCACCAGCAGCCCCACCAGGTCGTAGGCCTCCCGCCTCAGGCGGTGCACCCTCCCCTCGAAGTCCACGAACTCCAGGGCCTCCACGTAATCCCCTGTTACCCCCCACTTGAAGCACAGGGGCCCCCCAGCATTCTCGGCCAGGTTGCCCCCCAGGGTGCTGGTGCGGAAGGAGGCCGGATCAGGCGGGTAGGCGAGGCCATAGGGCCGGGCCTGTTCACCGATGCGGGCCGTGACCACCCCTGGCTGGGCCACCGCCCGACGGGCCCGGGGGTCAATCTGCAGCCTGGTCATCCGGGTAAAGGAGACCACAATGGAGGCCTCTAAGGGGACTGCCCCCCCAGAAAGCCCGCTTGCGGCCCCCCGGGCCACAATGGGCAGGCCCACCTGCCGGGCGAAGCGCACCACCTCCACCACCTCCTCGGTGGTCTCGGGGAGCACCACCAGCGCCGGGGTAGCCCCCATGGCGATGCCGTCGTAGGCGTAGCTGCGCCTCTGGGCGAGCTCGAGCAGCACCTTTTCCCGGCCCAGCCGGGCTCGAAGCTCCTCAGGTGTCCGGGCCGGTTCGGCGTGGGGCGAACGCCGGAGTCTGGAGACAGGCCTTTTGCCAAGGTTCAGGGCCACGAGAACAGCATACCAACCCGCCCTACCTTGACGCTTGGCCCCCGGACAGGGACACTAAACACTGCTGGTGTTTTCCGGGGGTCCTTATCTGTGCGCGTTTTCGCAATCGCCGACATCCACCTCTCCAAAGCCTCGCCCAAGCCCATGAGCATCTTCGGACCGGAATGGGAAGGGCACCCCGAGGCGGTCTTCCGGGAGTGGCGCCAGGTGGTGGGCGAGGACGATCTGGTCATCGTGGCGGGGGACATCTCCTGGGCCATGCGGCTGCCCGAGGCCATGGCCGACCTCCTGGACCTGGCCCAGCTCCCCGGGAGCAAGGTGTTGCTGCGGGGCAACCACGACTACTGGTGGCCCTCCATCAGCCGGCTGCGCCAGGCCCTGCCCCCCCGGATGTACGCCCTACAGCACGATTCCCTGCTCATCGGTAACCTAGCGGTGGCCGGTAGCCGGGGCTGGGACACCCCAGGCAGCTACAGCTTCACTCCAGAGGACGAGAAAATCTACCGGCGCGAGGTGGAGCGGCTCTCCCTCTCGCTCAAGACCCTCAGGGATCAGAGCTACGAGCACCTGGTGGTGGCCATGCACTACCCGCCCTTTAGCCCCAGCGGGGGCCCCACCGGTTTCACCGAGCTCATCGAGCGCTACCGGCCGAGCTGTGTGGTCTACGGGCACCTGCACGGCGCCGATCCCGATCGGCTCCCCAAAAGCTGGGCAGGCATTCCCCTGCACTTCGTCTCCGCTGATGTGGTGCGCTTCCGGCCCCAGCTCATCCTGGAAACCGAACGCCAGGCTCCCCTCTGAGGCTTGGGGTATCATCCAGGCATGATCACCGCCTTCGTGCTCATCCAAACCAGCCGCGAGTCCACCGCCGAGACCGCCGAGGCGGTGGCCGAGATCCCTGGCGTGGCCGAGGTCTACTCGGTCACGGGGGAGTGGGACCTGGTGGCCATCCTGCGCTTTAGGGACTTCGAGCAACTGGACGACATCGTAACCCTGGGCCTGCGCAAGCTAAAGGGCATCGAGCGCACCCAGACCCTGTTGGCCTTCCGGGCCTACTCCCGCAGGCTGCTCGAGCAGGGCTTCAACATCGGCAGCGAGGGAGTCTGAGGGCCCCGGGAAGACCTTTTGCCCTGGAGCGGTCCAACGCCGATGTTCCGCCTCATGCTCCTGCTGCAAGCCGGCCTGCTCGGGATCGGTGCCCTCTGGATGGCCCTGGCAGGGTACCCCGTCCTCCAGCAACCCAATCCGCTTCGGGACGGGCTGGCCTTCCTGCTTCTGTTCTACGGGCTTTTAGCTCTGGAACGGCTTTTCTCCCTGGCTTTCCCCAAAAGCTTCCGGGCCACCGAGGCCTTGCACGCCCAGCTCGGCCTGGTCATGCGCGCCCAGGGGGTGAGCCACCACCAAGCCCTGGTGCTGGCCCTGGCCTCGGGGCTGGCCGAGGAGGTCTTCTTCCGAGGGGCGCTTCAGAACGCGCTCTTCGGGGGCTGGTGGGGGGTGGTGCTCCAGGCCCTGGTCTTCGCCGCCCTCCACCCCATCCCAGACCGCCGGGCCTGGGTCTACCCCCTTTTTATCTTCTGCGGAGGGGTGATGTTTGGGGCCAGCTACCTGCTCACCGGCAGCCTGGTGCCGGGTATCCTGGCCCACTACCTGCACAACGCTCGAGGGTTCTACCAGCTGCTAGACAACCCTCCCGCCTAGAGGCGAATGAGGCCCCGCTGGAGGGCTACCGTAACCGCAGCGGTGCGGTCGTCCACCCCCAGTTTGCTGAAGGTGTGCAGGAGATGGGTCTTCACGGTGGCCTCGCTGATCTTGAGCTTGCGGGCAATCTCCTTGTTGGAGAGCCCGCGGGCCACCAAGGCCAGCACCTCCAGCTCCCTGAGCGAGAGGTTTTCCTCGGCCGGCCCACGCATCCGACCCAGCAGGCGGGCCGCCACCGGCGGCGAGAGCACTGCCTCACCGCGGGCGCAAAGCCGCACCGCACGAAACAACTCCTCACGGGGCACGTCCTTCAGAAGGTAGCCTGTGGCCCCCGCCTCCACCGCCCGCACGATATCGCTGTCGGTGTCGTAGGTGGTGAGCACCAGAATCTGCACCTGGGGAAACCGGCTCCGAATCTGCCGAATCGCGCTTACCCCATCCATCCCAGGCATGCGCAGGTCCATCAGCACCACCTGGGGCAGGAGTCTTTCCACCGCCCTTAGGGCCTCCTGGCCGTCGGCCGCCTCCCCCACCACCTCGAAGTCGGGCTGTGAGGAGAGCAGCCCCACCAGGCCCGCCCGCACCACCGGATGGTCATCGGCCAGCAGGATGCGAATCCGGCTCATACCGCCTCCGCCCCCACACCCATCAGCGGAAAACAGAAAACCAGCACGGTACCATGACCCGGCTCACTCTCCACCGTCATACGGCCCCCCAGCGCTTCCACGCGCTCCCGCATGGAGCGCAGACCAAAGCCGGGTGGAGGGATGGAAGGCAGCCCCACCCCATCATCCTGCACATCCAGCAGCACCACGTCCCCCGAGTAGGTCAGGGTCAAGGTGGCCTGGCGGGCCCGGGCGTGCTTGCGGATGTTAAACAAGGCCTCCTGGGCCACCCTAAGCAGGCCCACCTCCAGCTCCGGCGCCAACGCCCTTGGCTCACCGCTAAGGATAAACTGGGCCCGCAGGCCGCTTTCCCGTTCAAAGCGCTGCACCAGGCGGCCAAGGGCCTCGGGCAAGGAGGTGTTCTCCAGGAGCTCTGGCCGAAGGGCATAGACCATCCGGCGCGCCTCCGAGAGCCCTTCCCGGGCCGCAGCCCGTGCCTGCTCGAGGTAGGAACGAACCGGAGCCTCCGAACCAGCGACCGCCTCAGCCGCCTCGAGCTGAACCACGATGCTGGCAAAGCCTTGGGCCAGGGTGTCGTGAATCTCCCGGGCCAGCCGCTGGCGCTCCTCCAGCACCCCTGCCTGGTGAGAGGCCACCTCCAGCTCCCGCCGGGTGCGCTCGAGTTCCTCGCGGGCCCGGGTCTCCCGGATCAGCATCTCCAGGGTAAAAAGCGCATACCCGGCGTACAAAAATGCGATAAAAACAAAGAAGGCCAGGGTCAGGTTGGGGTACTCAGCGGGGTTTTGCACCGCGCTCCACGCGGTGTTGCTCTGCGGGCCCTCGACAGAGAGGATCTCGAAGGTGAGCTGCAAAGGCTCCCGCTGGGCCCACCAGATCGAGAACCCCACCAACCCCAACACCAGAAGCAGCACAGACCACAAGGGTAGCCAGTACCGGGCCACCACCGGCAGCAAACCCAGGGCCAGAAAGGGCAGGTAGTTCTGGCTCAACCAGGCCACCACCACCCCCCCCACCACCACCAACAGCAGTAGCTCCCAGACCCGGCGCCGCCCCGGTCGCAACCCCCAAAGGACCAGGCCCATAAGGGCCAGCGCTGCCCCTACCCGGAAGGCCACCTGGGAGGGGTTCTGCCAGGGCAGCTCGGGGGGTAAAACGATGGGTCGCGGAGGGACCAGCAGGGTAAAGATGAGCACGGTTAAGAGGTTGAGCGCGGTGAGCACGGCCACCGTACGGGCCACCGGACGGCCCGACCAAAAATGGGAAAACCACCTCACCACACCGGGAAAATTGTAGCCTACCCTGACCGGCCCATGTACGCCCGGCTCGCCTTTGCCTTTGGGCATGCCAAAATAGACCTCATGCAGAAGCTCACCCTTTCCCATCGCTACACCGCCAGCAACCATCGCTTTCGGGAGGCTGTCCTCGATTCGGGCTGGCTTTCCTTCCAGGGCAAGTCGGTCTCAATAAGGCTCTACCTGCCCCTTCTGACCCGCTACGAGCAGGGCTACCAGATGCGGGACTGGCTTCTGGGCCTGAGCGTGGTGAGCTTTTTCGTAGGGCTGGCCAGCCTGCTCTTGCGGACGCTGGGCTGGCTTAATCTCCCAGCCCTCCTGCGGCTAGACCCCAGCCTTCTGGAGTACGGCGCGCTGGGCCTGGGGGCGCTGGCCCTGCTGGCCTACCTCCTCTTCCCCATTCGGGTGCTCTATCTCTACGACGGCAACGCCAGCCCGCTACTGGTAGCTGGCAGCAGGAAGGGCATCGAGGAACTGGCCCAAGCCATCTGGCAGTACCTCGAGGCGCTGCGCAAACAGCCCTAAGGCCTACATGTTCTCAATCAGGGCCTGGCCAAACTCGCTGCACTTCAAAAGGGTAGCGCTACGCCCCTCGGCCAGCATCAGGCGGTGGAAGTCGTAGGTTACCCGGCCCTGGGCTATGGTTTTGGTCATCGCGTGGATGATAAGGTCTGCGGCCTCCACCCAGCCCATGTAACGCAGCATCATCTCGCCTGAAAGGATCACCGAGCTGGGGTTGACCTGATCCTTGCCGGCGTACTTAGGGGCTGTGCCATGGGTGGCCTCAAAGACTGCGTGGCCGGTCTGGTAGTTGATGTTGGCGCCCGGAGCAATGCCAATGCCTCCTACCTGAGCCGCCAGTGCATCGGAGATGTAGTCGCCGTTCAGATTCAAGGTAGCAATCACGCTGTATTCCGCCGGCCGCAACAGGATCTGCTGCAGGAAGTTGTCGGCAATCATGTCCTTGACCACAATAGGCCGACCTGTCCGGGGGTTGGTAAAGGTCTGCCAGGGTCCCCCGTCCAGATCTACCGCACCGAACTTACGCTTGGCCACCGCGTAGCCCCAGTCGCGGAAAGCTCCCTCGGTGAACTTCATGATGTTGCCCTTGTGCACCAGGGTCACCGAAGGCAGGTCGTTGTCCACAGCGTACTGCAAAGCGGCCTCCACCAACCGCTCAGTACCTTCCTGCGAGACCGGCTTGAGCCCAATGCCAGAGGTCTCAGGAAAGCGAATCTTTCCGTAGGCCCCGGGGAACTCGGCTTTGAACCACCCTAGAAACTTCCGCACCTCCGGGCTGTCTTTGGGAAACTCTATGCCGGCGTAGATGTCCTCGGTGTTCTCCCGGAAGATAACCATGTTGACCAGCTCTGGGTGCCGCACCGGGCTCGGCACCCCCTCAAACCACTGCACTGGCCGCACGCAGGCGTAAAGGTCAAGCTCCTGCCGTAGGGCCACGTTGATGGAGCGAATCCCGCCCCCCACCGGTGTGGTCAGCGGCCCCTTGATGGCTACCAGGTGCTCCCGGATGAAGTCCAGCGTCTCCTCCGGCAGCCAAACGGGCTCCCCGTAGACCTCGTTGGCCTTCTCACCTGCATAAATTTCCACCCAGGCAATTCTGCGCCGGCCGCCATAGGCCTTGGCAACCGCCGCATCCAAGACAGGCTGCGCAGCTCTCCATATGTCGGGGCCGGTGCCGTCTCCCTCTATAAAGCCGACGATGGGCTGATCGGGCACCTGGAGCTTGCCGTCTTGGAGCGTGATCCTATCACCTGCAGAAAGGTTAATCCGCTTGTAGGCCATAGCGCTAAAAGCATAACAGAACCCCGTTTGAAAATACGACCGGTTAGGCTATACCTGATGAGGTACTGGCTGCTCAAATCCGAACCAGCGGTCTACAGCATAGACGACCTTGCCCGGGAAAAGACCGCGCTGTGGGATGGGGTGCGCAACTACCAAGCGCGCAACCATCTGCGGGCCATGCAGGTAGGCGACCTAGCCTTTTTCTACCACTCCAGCACCAAGCCCCCCGGGATTGTGGGGCTCTGCCAAGTGGTTGAGGTGGGCCTCGCCGACCCCACCCAGTTTGACCCCTCCTCCCCTTACTTTGATCCCCGTAGCAACCCCCAAAGCCCCCGCTGGTGGACGGTACGGGTGGCGTTCATCGAAAAATTCCAGCGCCCCCTCACCCTTCACCAGCTCCGCGCCCACTTCAGCCCCAGCGAGCTTCCCGCGCTCCGCCGAGGCAACCGCCTCTCGGTCATGCCGATTGAGCCAGAGGTGGCCGGGCAAATTGAGCGGCTAGCGAGAACCCCCTGAGGGTCTTTAGCCGACCCCCAGGAGGCTGACCACCCGGCGCAAAACCTCCCCGGCCACCTCGTCTTTGGTCATGAGCGGCAGGTGTTCGACCACCCCACCCGGCAGGACCAGGCTGACGCGGTTGGTGTCCACGGCGAAGCCGGCGTCAGGGGCGCTGATGTCGTTGGCCACGATCATGGAAAGCCCCTTGCGCTCCAGCTTGTCCTGCGCGTTCTCCAAAAGCCGCTCACTCTCGGCAGCAAACCCCACCACCACCGCCGGCCGGCCCACCCGCCAGCGCTGCTCAGCCACGGCCAGCAGGATGTCCTGGGTGTGCTCGAGCTCGAGGCGGGGCAGAGCGCCCTTCTTGATCTTGTGGGCCTGCACCTGGCGGGGGCGGAAGTCGGCCACCGCGGCGGCCATGATCAGCACGTCGGCCTCGCGCGAGAGCCCCAGCACGGCCTCGGCCATCTGGGCGGCGGTCTGTACGTCGGTGCGCTCGGCCCCGGTGGGGGTGCTCAGGGCGGCGGCGGTAGCCCCCACCACCAGGCTGACCCTGGCCCCCAGGTCCAGCGCGGCCTGGGCCAGGGCGAAGCCCTGCTTGCCCGAGGAGCGGTTGGTGAGGTAGCGCACGGGGTCGAGGGGTTCCTGGGTGCCGCCCGCGCTCACCACCACATGCTTTCCGGCCAGGGGACCATTCCGGCTCAGGGCCAGGCGGACGTGCCCTAGGATTTCGGCGGGCTCGAGCATCCGCCCCAACCCCACCAGGCCCGAAGCCATGCGGCCTTTGGCCGGACCCAGGATCTGCACGCCCCGCTGGCGCAGGGTCTGGAGGTTGGCCTGGGTGGCGGGGTGCTCGAACATGCCGCCGTCCATGGCGGGGGCCACCAGCACGGGGCAGCGCGCGGCCAGCGCGGTCAGGGTGAGCAGGTTGTCGGCCTGGCCTGCGGCCAGCTTGGCCAGGGTGTTGGCGGTGCAGGGGGCGATCACCAGCAGGTCGGCGCCCTCCCCCAGTCCGACGTGGATCACGTGGGCGTCGTCCTCCCACAGGCTGGCGCGGGCCTTGCGCCCGGTGAGGGAGGCGAAGGTGAGGGGCGTGACGAAGCGCTCGGCTCCCTCGCTCAGGATCACGTCCACCAGGGCGCCGGCCTGGGTGAGCTTGCTGGCGAGGTCGGCGGCTTTGTAGGCCGCGACAGAGCCGCTCACACCCAGTACGATGCGCTTGCCCTGCAGTGGGTTCACCGGTTCATCTCCCAGATGATGCGCAGGCCATCGAGGGTGAGCCAGGGGGCGATGATCTCGATGACCGGGGTCTCCCGCGCGATGAGCTCCGCCAGGCCGCCGGTGGCAATGACCTTCATCTGGGGCCCGAGCTCGGCGCGGAAGCGGGCCACCATGCCCTCGACCAGGCCCACGTAGCCGAATAGGAGCCCCGACTGCATCGAGTGGACGGTGTTGCGCCCGATGGCTGCGGGGGGCCGCCGCAGCTCGACCTTGGGCAGCTTGGCGGCCCGCTGGAATAGGGCTTCGGCGGCAATACCAATCCCCGGCGCGATGGCCCCTCCGAGGTAGTCCCCCTCGGCGGTGATGGCATCAAAGGTGGTGGCGGTGCCGAAGTCCACCACGCAGGCCGGGCCGCCGTAGAGCTTGTGCACCGCAGCAGCATCCACGATGCGGTCGGCGCCCACCTGCGATGGGTCGTCGTAGCGCACCCGCACCCCGGTCTTTACGCTCGAGTCCACCACCAAAGGCTTCTGCCCCAGATAGCTCTGCACGGCCTGGACCAGCGTCCCCGTCAGCGGCGGCACCACCGAGGCCATGACCGCAGCGCTCACCTGGGAAGCTTTATGACCGCTGGCAGCAAGCAAGCTGAGCAACAATACCCCATACTCATCAGCGGTGCGCTGAGGGTCGGTGGCAATGCGCCAGCGCGGCCCCAGCTCCTCGCCCTGGTACAGGCCCAGTGTGATGTTGGTGTTGCCAATGTCAATCGCCATCAGCATAAGACGGCCCTGCGGGCGAAGACCCTCCCCCAAAGGTTAGCTCGTGCAGCAGTAAAGAGGCAAGGTTTTGGCATAATACCACTAGGTATGGAGCCTTCCTCCAATCCCCTTCGCATCCTCTGGCTCTTCTTGGGTTTCTCCTCGGCGGGCCTGGGTTTTATTGGAAGCGTGGTGCCCGGGATGCCCTCCACGGTCTTCTTCGTGCTGGCGGCTTACTTCTTCTCCAAAAGCAGCCCCCGCTTCCTGAGGTGGGTCCTGGGCCTTCCTAAGGTAGGGCCGATGGTACGGGACTACCGAGCAGGTCTTGGGATACCCCGTAAAGCCAAGGTTCTGGCCCTCTGCATGCTCAGCTTCTTCGCCCTGACCAGCGCAATATTCCTAATCCCGGTGCTCTGGGTGAAGCTGCTGGTACTGGCGGTGGGGGCGGTGGGCTTCTGGTTCATCCACAGCCGGATTCCCACCAAAGAGCTCGTTCTGACCAAGCACGCCGCGGAAGCCCAGCGGCCGTGAGGCCACCCGGCGGGAGCCCCGCAGCACCACAAAGGTATCCGCCACCATGTCGTGCAAGGCCTGGCGGTCGCGGTCCCAAAACATCAGCAAAAACCCCAGGTTCAGGACCACCGCGTTGAGCCACCGCCCTGCGCTCTCCCGCAAGAAGGCCTGGGTCAAAGAGGGGTTGCGCCCCTTGGGGTCAACCACCCGCAGCCCCAGCATCTCCTTACCCAAGGTGGCCCCGGAGCGGGCCAACGGCAAGACTCCGTAAGTAAACCAGGCCAGGGGTGAGAGGAGGCCGAAGAGCAGGAGCCCCTCCGCGGAAAAGTGATGGCCTGGGTGGGTCGGGGGAAACAGGGCGTTGATTGAGCGCACCAGGCCAAACTGCAAGCCAGCCATCAGAACCAGATCCACCAAGCCCGCCAAAAGGCGGCGGCCATAGTACCCGAAGGTGGAAGGGTCCACACCACTTTCAGTCTACCGCTTTGGCCTTAGGCTTGGGGTGTGCCCAACCGACTGATTTACGAGAGCAGCCCCTACCTACTCCAGCACGCCCACAACCCGGTGGACTGGTACCCCTGGGGGGAGGAGGCTTTTGCCAAAGCCCGCAGCGAAAACAAGCCCATTTTTCTCTCTGTGGGCTACGCCACCTGCCACTGGTGCCACGTGATGGAGCAGGAGAGCTTCGAAGACCCCGAGATCGCCCGCCTGCTCAACACCCACTTTGTGCCCATCAAGGTCGACCGCGAGGAGCTCCCCGACGTAGACCAGGTCTACATGGCGGCGCTTCAGGCCATGACCGGGTCGGGGGGCTGGCCCATGAACATGTTTCTGCTCCCCGACCTGCGGCCCTTCTTCGGCGGTACCTACTGGCCCCCAGAGCCCCGGCATGGCCTCCCCAGCTTTCGCCAGGTGCTCCTGGGCGTGCACCAGGCCTGGCTCAACCAAAAGAAGGAGGTGCTGGAAAACGCCGAGCAGCTCACGGCCTTTCTGCAAGCGCAGCTAAAGCCCAGGCCTGGGGCCCTACCCGAAGGGCTGCACGGCGAGGCCTTGGCCAGCCTCCTGCGGGCGGCAGACCCGGTTTATGGGGGCCTGGGCGGCGCACCCAAGTTCCCCCAGGCCCCCGCGCTGTCCTACCTCCTCGCGCTGGCCTGGCTGGGCCGGCAGCCGGCCAAGGAGCACCTGCGGCTCACGCTGAGGCGCATGGCCGAGGGGGGCATCTACGACCAGGTGGGGGGCGGGTTCCACCGCTATGCCGTGGACGCCTTCTGGCGGGTACCCCACTTCGAGAAGATGCTCTACGACAACGCCCAGCTCGCCCGGGTGTACGCAGCGGCCAGCCTGCTCTTCGAAGAGGAGGCGGACTTCTACCGCCGCATCGCCCACGAGACCCTAGGCTACGCGCTCCGGGAGCTTCGGGGGCCCTTGGGGGAGTTTTGGTCTGCTCAAGACGCCGATTCAGAAGGCGTGGAGGGCAGGTTCTATGTGTGGCGTCTGGAGGAGTTCCGAGAAACGCTTGGGGCAGATGCCGAGGCAGGGGCCCGGCTCTTCGGGGTCTCGGAGGCGGGCAACTGGGAGGGGACCAACGTCCTCGAGCGGCGCTACCCCGAAGCGGCCCTGAGGGAGGAGCTGGGCTTGTCGGAGGAGGCCTACCGGGCCTGGGTGGAAGGGGTGCGGCAGCGCCTGTACCGGGCTCGAGCCAAGCGCACCCCTCCCCTCACCGACGACAAGGTTCTGGCCGATTGGAACGGCCTCATGCTCAGGGCCCTAGCCGAGGCGGGGCGGTGGCTGGGGGAGGCCCGGTACCTCGAGGCCGCCCGCGAGAACGCCAGCTTTGTGCTGGGCAACATGCTCAAAGATGAGCTTCTGCGGCATGCCTGGCGGCAGGGCCAGCTCAAACCTCAGGCCTATCTGGCCGACCAGGCCCACTACGGGCTGGGCCTGCTGGCCCTCTACGAGGCCACCGGAGAGGTGGCTTGGCTGGAGGCCGCTCGGCGGCTGGCCGAGGCCCTCCTGAGGAACTTCTGGGACCCGGAGGGTGGTTTTCGCGACTCCCTTGACCCCACACTGCCGGTGCAGGCCAAAGACGTTCACGACGGCCCCTACCCCTCAGGCACCGCCGCCGCCACTGAGCTGCTGTTCCGCCTCGGGGCCCTCTACGAAAGGGCCGAGTGGCAAAGAATTGGCCTGGAGGTGCTGGAAGCGCACGCCCAAGCCCTGACCCGCAGCCCCCTGGGCCATCCCGGCCTGCTGCAAGCCCACCTGGTGGGCACCCAGGGCTCTGAGCTGGCGATCGTGCTGCCCTCGAGCCTGGCCCAGGAGGCCGCCCGCTGGTTCCTGCCCCTCACCACCTTGGCCTTCGGGCCTCCCGGAAGCCTACCGGTGCTGCGGGGGCGGCAACCAGGGCTGGCCTACCTGTGCCGACAGGGGGCCTGCCGGATGCCTGCAGAGGACGTCCAGGCCCTAAGAGGGGAACTCCAAGCCCTCTACACCCGATGAAAACCGCACCCTCACCGGTATGATGGAAGGCGGCTTATGATCGGCTACCGCAGCACCCGCGACCCCACCAAGACCTCGGTGCGCTTTGAGGAGGCCCTGCTCCAGGGGCTAGCGCCGGACGGAGGGCTATACCTCCCCGAGCGGATTCCCCAGCTCTCCCCTGCCCTATGGCGCTCGGCCTCCTCACTGGCCGAGGTAGGGATAGGGGTACTCGGGGCCTGGCTGGAGGGTGAGCTTTCCCCCGAGGAGCTCGAGCCCATCGTCCGCGAAGCGCTCAACTTCCCGGCCCCGCTCGTTCCTTTGGGAGAGGGGCTCTACGTGCTCGAGCTATTCCACGGCCCCACCCTCTCCTTCAAAGACTTTGGGGCCCGCACCATGGCCCGCCTGATGGGGCACTTTCTCCGGAAGCGGGGTGAGCAACGCATCATCCTGGCGGCCACCTCGGGTGACACCGGCAGCGCGGTGGCCGATGGCTTTGCTGGGCAGGAAAACATCCAGGTGGTGCTGCTGTACCCCCGGGGCCTGGTCAGCGAGGTGCAGGAACGCCAGCTCATCGTCCAGCGGCCCGGGGTGCGGTGCTTCGCCGTGGAGGGCACCTTTGACGATTGCCAGCGGCTGGTCAAGGAGGCCTTCGTGGACCCTAGGCTCGCCCACCTGCCCTTGAGCAGCGCCAACTCTATAAACATAGGCCGGCTTCTGCCCCAGGCCCTCTACTACCTGTGGGCAGCGCGGCAGCTTGGGGGTGAGACGCTCAACTTCTGCGTGCCAAGCGGAAACCTGGGCAATCTCACCGGGGGGGTGCTGGCGGCCCTGATGGGCCAGCCGGTACGGCGGTTTATCGCCGCTCACAACGCCAACCGCTTCTTCCCCGATTTCCTGGCCGGTAGGCGCGAGGCCTTCCAGTTCCATCCCACCCTGGCCACCCTCTCCAACGCGATGGACGTGGGGGCCCCCAGCAACTTCGAACGCCTGTACCACCTTCTAGACCCGAAGTGCCTCCGGGCCTGGGTCTGGGGCACCGCAGTGGACGACGGGACCACCCTGGCGCGGATGCGGACCACCTACGAGCAGCACGGCTACCTGGCCTGCCCCCACACCGCGGTGGGCCTCGAGGCCGCCCTCCGCTACCGGGAGGCCACCGGCGACCCTACCCCCATCGTGGCCCTCTCCACAGCCCACCCTTCCAAGTTTCCGGACGCGGTAGGGCGCGCCCTCGGAATGGAACCCCCGCGGCACCCTGCCCTGGAAGCCCTAAAAACCCAGCCCACCCAGGTGGAGCCCCTGGAACCCCACCTCGAGGCCCTCCGGGCCCGCTTGCTCGGGTAGTAAACTGGGGGGGAGTTGCTTATGGAAAAGAGCAAGGAAAAACCGAGCAAGGAACCTTTTCCCGGGGCCTACTTCGTCGGCCTGGTCATCACCTTGGGCCTTCTGGTGCTGGTGGTGGCAGTTGGGGCGGGTCTCTCCCCAGCCTTCTCGGGCTTTCTGGTCGCATTGACGCTGGGGCTAACGGTCAACCCCAAGTACGCCTTGGGCTTCCTCTCCGCTGGGGTTTTTGCTGCCCTGATGGGCTTCGCCGGCAACGAACCCCAGGTGGCCTGGGGTGGGCTAGGACTCATCCTCGCCAGCCTGGTGGTCTGGCGCTTCGTAAAGAGCTAGGATGGGCACGCGGCTGGCCCCTGACCGCCTGGCCCGCACCCTCATCTATGCGGGCATTGCAGGCTTCGTCTGGTTCTTTTTCGTCCAGCCCAGCCCTTTTGGCAGCACCCTCTGCGTAAACGCCCTGGTGGGGGCCGGCACCGTGCAGTACACCAGCCCCAGACCTTTCGTGGTACCCCTCTACGTACTCCTGCTGGCCCTTTTGATCCTCTCGCAGTTCCTGCTGGAGTTCTTTAGCCCAGGTGGGGGCCATCCCGGGGCCGCCCTGCTGGGAGCCGCCATGGGGCTGGGCCTACCCTACCTCTCCTACCGAATCCGGGGGAAGCCATGAAAATCGCCCTGCTGCACCTGGCCACCCGCCCTGACCCAGAGGAGACCCTCAACAAGGCCCTGGAGCTTCTTCGCGAGGCCCATCGGCAGGGGGCCGCGCTGGCGGTGCTGCCCGAGCTTTTCCCCAGCGTCTACCGCTACGAGCTGGCCCAAAAGACCCCGCAGGTGCTCGCAGCACTACAGGGGCTGGCCCATCAAACCGGGATGTGGGTGCTGGCAGGGGTGCTGGAACCGGCAGGGGAACGCTACGCCAACCGGGCCAAGCTCCTCGGCCCCCAGGGCCTGCTGGCCACCTACACCAAGGCCCACCTGATCCCCGCCTTCAACGAGCCGGCCACCATGATCCCCGGCAGTGAGCTGGTGCAGCTCGAGCTGGGCGGCTTCCGGGCCGGAATCGCCATCTGCTACGACCTGCGCTTTCCCGAGCTCTTCCGTAGCTACGCGGTGGAGGGGGTGAACCTCTTCCTGGTGCCCTCGGCCTGGCCCATGAGCCGCAGCTACGCCTGGGAGCTTTTCTGCAAGGCCCGGGCAGCTGAAAACCAAGCCTACCTAATCGCGGTCAACCACGCCGAGCCCCCCTTTGGCGCAGCCAGCCTGGCGGTAGACCCGCTGGGCATGGAGCTACTGCGGCTCGAGGCCGAAGGGGTAGGGGTGGTGGAACTAGACCCCAGCTACCCAGCCCGGCTACGGCAGGAGTTCCCCGTCTTCCCCCAGCGCCGCCCGGAACTCTATCAGGGCCTCCTGAAAAGCCCGATCAGCAAGTAGGCCAAGGCCCCTAGCATCAGGCCCTCGCCCCAGGCGGGGAAGTAGGGCTCGAGCAGGGAGAAGTTAAAGCGGCCCACCAGAAGGAGCGGCCAGGGCAAAAGGGCCCAGGCCAGCCCATACTGGCGGTAGCCCGCGGCCAGCATAAAGCTCACCCCCACCCCCCGCAGGTAGAGGAGCCAGCCCTGCCCCCACTCGTTCTGGTAGATGAACCAGGCCAGGTTGAGCCAGACCCCCACCGCCCCCAAGGGCCATCCCCAACGCTTCACCACCGCCAAAATCAGGACAGACAAGCCTATAGCCACGAAAAAATCGAGCATTGCTGCCCATTCTAGGACATTGCGAGCAAAATCTTCCCACAGCCAAGCAGCGCTCGGGCCAGCGGTCCTTGGCCACTTCGGGGCAAGGGCCCGCATCTGTTGACCTTTTCTGGGGGTGGTGCTAGGATTAGGTGTCCCCCTAAAACCAGTAGGTTGCGGTTGGACGGTAGGAGAAGTGATGAACAAAGGTACAGTCAAGTGGTTTAACGCGGAAAAAGGCTACGGCTTCATTGCTCAAGAAAATGGTCCCGACGTTTTCGTGCATTTCACCGCCATTCAGGGCCAGGGTTTCAGAACCCTGAACGAGGGGGACCGCGTGGAATTCGAGGTCGAGCCGGGTAGAAACGGCAAGGGCCCCCAGGCCAAGAGCGTGCGGGTGCTGTAGGCTTGACCCCGCGGAAGCCCCCCGCCATGGGGGGCTTCTTTCGTAAAAGGCCCCCCGAAGGAGCCCTAGATGCGCCAAGAACAGCACCTCCGCGAGTACACCCGAACCCTCAAAACCCAGCTCCCCCGCCACTTCTTTGAACCGGTGCCGGCACGGATGACCTATCTGCCCGCCCTGCTCATCCTCTTTGGGCTTTGCACCTGGGGGATCCTGGCTACCTCCCGCCTCGAGCTCAAACTGCTCCTTTCCCTGGGGATTGGCTACGCCTTCGTGGGAATGGGCTTTCTGGCCCACGAAATCCTACACGGAGCCATCACCAAAAATCCGCGGGTGCGCTCCATCACCGGTACCATCGCTTTCCTCCCCCTGATGGTGGGGGCCAGGCTCTGGCGCAGGTGGCACAACGTGGAGCACCACGGCCACACCCAACACCCCGAGGACGACCCAGACACCATGGGGGCGCTCGAGGGCGCCGCCCAGAAGCCCTTCTTACGGTGGCTGTTCCGGCAAGCCCCCGCCCTGCGCAGCTTCCTCCTCTTCTTTTCCTTCACCTTCTGGTTTACCCTGCACGCCCAGATGATGCTCCGGCGGTTCTGGCCTGAATTCAAGCCTGCCGAGCGACCAGCGGTGGTCTTCCAGGCGCTCCTTCCCCCTTTGCTCTGGACAGGCGTCCTCCTCTGGGTGGGACCATCCGAATTTCTGTTTATCTACCTAATCCCCTGGATGCTGGCCAACGCTGTTGCCATGGGCTTTATTGCCACCAACCACCTACTAAACCCCCTTACCCAGACCAACGACCCCCTCCTAAACAGCCTCACCGTGCGCAACCCTCCCCTTGTTGAGTGGCTCACCCTGGGCTTCGGCTACCACACCGAGCATCACATCTTCCCTGCTCTATCTCCAAAGTACGCCCCTCGAGTGGCGCAAAAGCTCAGGGCGCTCTGGCCGGAGCGCTACAACGAACTACCCCATTGGAAAGCCCTCCTCTACCTCTGGAAGACCCCGCGGCTCTACCGAGACCACCGCAACCTCATCGAACCCACCACCGGACGGGTTTTCGGCACCATAGGCTTCGGTCTGAGCGAGGAGAAGCTCTGGCCAAAGCCCTGATCGTTTTGGCTTCCGGGGGCTTTGGGTTTAGGCTAATCCCGTATGCGCATCCTGGTCGCCAACGACGACGGCATCTTCTCCCCCGGCATCAAAGCCCTGGCCTTTGCCCTACGCGAGCTAGGGGAGGTAAACGTGGTGGCCCCCGATGTGGAGCAGTCTGGAGTGGGGCACAGCATCACCTTCCGCCGACCCTTGCGCTTCAAGCACACCGCTTCAGCGGGGTTCGGCGAGATACCCGCTTACCGGGTAGACGGGACCCCAGCGGACTGCGTAGTGCTGGGCAACCAGCTCCTGGGTCGGCCCGATGTGGTGGCCTCGGGCATCAACATCGGGGTCAACATGGGCCTGGATCTGACCCACTCCGGCACCGTGGCAGCCGCCTTGGAAGGTGCTTCCTTGGGGATCCCCTCCATCGCCTTCAGCCTGGACGCTTCGGGTGAGGAGTTGCGCTTCGATGAGGCGGCCCGCTACGCCGCTTCCATTGTGCGGTGGGTGCTGGAGCATGGCCTCCCCCCCAAAACCCTGCTCAACGTAAACTTTCCCAACCGGAGTCCGCTCGGTATCCGAATCACCCGGCTCTCCACCCATCGCTACGAAGATTCGGTGGTCAAGCGGATAGATCCCGAGGGGCGCCCCTACTACTGGGTGGCAGGCAAACCCACCGCTGAGCTGGAGGAAGGCACCGATTTTTGGGCAGTACAGCAGGGCTACATCTCGGTCACCCCCATCACCCTGGACTACACCAACCACGCCTTCGCGGCCGAGCTCAGGGAGAGCTTCCGCCTAGAGACCCCTCAGCTAGGCTAGCTGGGTTTGGGGTGCGGGAGCCCGGCGCAAGGAAACGCTGAACACCGAACCCTTGCCCGGCTCGCTCTCCACCCAGACGCTTCCCCCGTGTGCCTCCACAATGGAGCGCACAATGGCCAACCCCAGCCCGCTACCCCCCCGCTCCCGGTCGCGGGCCTTGTCCACCCGGTAAAACCGCTCAAACAAATGGGGTAGGTGCTCTTTGGGGATGCCTTCCCCATCGTCCTCCACCCGCAAAACCACCCGCTCAGCCAGGTCGCGCACCACCAACCGCACCCGCCGGGCGCGGGCCTTTATAGCGTTGGAGACCAGGTTGGCCAGCACCTGGTGCAACCGCTCAGCATCCCCCAAAACCCACAGGTCCTCCGGGGCCTCGACCTCAATCTGCCCCTCAAAGCTCTTGCTGTACTCCTCTTGTATTTCGCTCAGCACGGTGTAAAGGTGCACCGCTCCGAGCTCCACCTTCCAGCCCCCGCCGGTTTTGGACAGCTCGAGCAGGTCCCCCACCAGCTTCTGCATCCGCTCAGCCTCGCGTTTGATGATCTCCAGGCTCTCGCGCTGTTGCTCGGAGACTTGGGTGCGCCGAAGCAGGTAGTTGATGTGGCCCAGGATAGCCGTAATGGGGGTACGTAGTTCGTGCGAGGCATCGGCCAGGAAGCGGCCCTGGGTCTCCCAGGCGGCCTCGAGCCGGGCCAGCATCCGGTTGAGCGACTTGACCAGCGAGGCCACCTCGTTGTGGCCCATAAGCTCGGGCAGTCGCTCCGGCTTGGTGCTCACCTGCTCGGCTTTCTTGGCGACCCACTCCAGCGGCTCGAGGGCCTGGCGCACGAGCCGGAAGGCCAAAAAACCCCCGAACACCAGCACCAACAGCGCCGTAACGGTGTAGGTGCGGGCAAAATCAGCCAGGGTGCCCCTTATCCCCTCCGTGGACCTTCCCACCATCAAAATGACGAGCTGAGGCCCCTGGGGTATGCCGGCAATCTCGGTCTCTATCCGCTCAGCCCGCAAACGCAGCGGTACCTGGACCCCATCGCGGCGGAACAGGGTCACCTCGGTGTAGACCCCGCCCAGGCGCAGCACTTCCTGCAAGACCCTTTCCGAAAGGGCCAGGGTGGCGCCATCTAGGGCCAGCGACTTGGCGATGGGGATGGCCGCCCCTTGCAGGATATCGCTGGCGGTAGGATTGGGAAAGGGCACCCAAAGGGCCTGGCCGTAGACCGTAAAGGGAAGCCCCTCCAGGCTGCCCTGCTCGCGGATTAGGCGCTGGGCGGTCTGGGAAGCTTCCGTAAGCTCGCGGCGCAGGTTCTCGTAGAGGATGAACTGAAGGGTGCCGTAGACCGACCCCCCGATGAGCAGCTGAAGCACAAACAGCAGGCCCAGGGTGAGCAGGGTGATGCGGGTGCGGAGGGTCATACCTCTGATGATACGCTCGATGGTAGGCTCTGGAGCGATGTCTATCCTGCTGGCCCTGGTCCTGGACTGGCGCTTCGGGGAACCCCCGGCTAAAGCCCATCCGGTGGTGCTCATGGGCCGCTACCTCCAGCTGGCCGGCCGAGGACTGACCCGCCACCCCCCTCGCTCGGCCTTCTGGCGAGGAGCCCTGTTTTGGTGCCTGGGCGCTGGAGCCTTTGCGGGAGGGTACGGCCTGCTGGAATGGGCGCTGGGCCACCTGCCTTTCTGGCTGGGGCTACTCTTGAGCGGCCTCCTCCTAAAGCCCCTCTTTGCCTTTCGGATGCTCCTGGAGGAGGCCCGAGCGGTGGAGGAGGCCCTAGAAAGAGGGCTGGAGGGAGGCCGCGAGCGGCTCCGCTACCTGGTCAGCCGCGACACCCAGGCCCTTTCTGAAAGCGAGGTGCGGGAAAGCCTGCTGGAATCAGCGGCGGAGAATCTATCCGACTCGGTTGTGGCCCCGCTCTTCTGGTACCTGCTCCTGGGGCTGCCGGGGGCCGCCCTTTACCGCTTTGCCAACACTGCCGACGCCATGTGGGGCTACCGCGGCGCCTGGGAGTGGGGCGGAAAGTGGGCGGCTCGAGCCGACGACCTGCTCAACTGGCTCCCGGCCCGGCTTACGGCCGGCCTCCTTTGGCTCATCTCGCGGCGCTTTTCCTTTCGGTCCCTGCTCCAGGAGGCCCGAAAAACCCCTTCTCCCAACGCGGGCTGGCCCATGGCCGCACTGGCCCTCGCCCTGGATCTACGGCTGAGCAAACCGGGGGTGTACACCCTAAATCCCTCCGGCCACCCTCCCCGGCCCGAGGAGGCGGCCCGAGGACTACAGATGGTGGCCCAGGCCGGCTGGCTGGGCGGGCTGCTTCTGGCCTCAATCGAGGCCTGGCCCTATATTCTGAAATGGTTCTAGGATAATGCTGTAGCTATGATCGACGACGTCCTCAAACCCATCCACGGCGGAACGGACAGCGGACCTCCACCCCGCTACGACTTCTCCACCAACGCCAACGGCCTGGGCCCCGACCCCTACGCCCTGGCCGCCATCCAGGGGGCCGACCCCAGCCGCTACCCCGACCCCCTCTACACCGAAACCCACGCCGCGCTGGCCCATTACCACGGAGTGGCCCCCGAGCAAGTAGCGGTGGGGAACGGCACCAGCGAGCTGATCCACCGCCTGACCCGGCTGCGTTACCTGCGGGGGCCCATGCTCATCCTGCCCCCCACCTTCTCGGAGTACGCCCGGGCGGCCCAGCCCGCCGAGCTGCCCCTGCTCAAGGCGGAGAGCAGGTCGCGGTTCCTGCAACTCCTGCCCCAGGCCACCCTAGCCTTTCTGTGCGTGCCCAACAACCCTACCGGGGAGGTCTACGATTTCCTCTTTGAGGCCGCAGAAATTGCCCAGCAACGCCAGGTGGTGCTGGTGCTCGACCTGGCCTACTACCACCTCTGTCTGGACCCCCCACCCCTTCCCCCCTCGGCCTGGAAGCTCTACAGCCCCAACAAGGCCCACGGCCTAACCGGGGTACGGGCGGGGTACCTGATAGCCCCCCACGACCTCACCCACTTCCGCCACATTGCCCCTTCCTGGGTGCTGGGGGTGCATGGGGAGGCCTTCCTAAGGGCCGTCCTCCAACCCCCCTCACAGGCCTGGCTGGCCCAAACCCGCGCCGAGCTGTGGCGGCTCCGAGCAGAACTGGCCCAAGGCCTGCGCGCGCTGGGCCTGGAGGTACGGGAAAGCCCAGCCAACTTTCTCCTGGTACGGGTGGGCCAGGCCACGGCGGTAGCCCTCAGGCTGCGAGAAAAGGGGCTACGGGTGCGCGACTGCACCAGCTTTGGCCTACCGGAGTGGCTTCGCCTCTCTGCTCAGCCCCCCGACGCCCAAAGGGCGCTGCTCGAGGCGCTCCCAGAGGTGCTGGCCGAGCTTTCTGTTTGGGCCAGCTAAGCACCCGCACCAGGCTGCTGACGGTTCTCGCCCGGCTGCACCGGGGGCATTGCTGGCTCAGGCAACAGCAAGTAGCGCAGCACCTCCCCTACGTCCTCTACAAGCTTAATCTCCAGGCCCTCCAGGACTTCCTTGGGCAATTCCTCAAGCTGCGGCTCGTTGTCCTTGGGTAGCACCACCTTGTGGATGCCAGCCTGGTGGGCTGCCAGAAGCTTCTCCTTAACCCCCCCGATAGGCAGCACCTTGCCCCTGAGGCTCACCTCACCCGTCATGGCCACATCCATACGGGCCGGACGGCGGGTGAGAGCACTGGCAATGGCGGTGGCCATGGTAATCCCTGCGCTGGGACCGTCCTTGGGGGTGGCGCCATCGGGTACGTGCACGTGCAGGTCGTACTTGGTGTGAAACTCCTCCGGAAGCCCCCATTCTGCGCTGTGGGCCCGAAGGTAGGTGAGGGCGGCCTGAGCCGACTCCTTCATAACCTCGCCGAGCTGCCCGGTGAGGTTCAGCTTACCCGTACCGGGCACCGCAGCCACCTCTATGGTGAGGAGGGTACCCCCTACCGGTGTCCAGGCCAGGCCCTGGGCGGTGCCCACCTGGGGCTCGGTCTCGGCCTTGTCGGGGCGGTAGCGGGGAATACCCAGATAGGTGGGCAGATCGGGGGCGTCCACCGTGCGTACCCCTTCCCAGGAGGCCTCAATCCAGAGCTTGGCTCCCTTGCGGGCAATCTTACCCAGCTCGCGCTCCAAACCGCGTACCCCAGCCTCACGGGTGTACTCGGTGATGACCCGCAGGATGGCCGCATCGGTAATCTCCATCCGGCTCTCCATCCCCGACTCCCTGCGCTGCTTGGGCCACAGGTACTGCCGGGCAATGGCCGCCTTCTCCAGGTTGGTGTAACCCGGTATCTCAATGACCTCCATACGGTCTAGAAGGGGCCGGGGAATGGTCTGGAGGCTGTTGGCGGTGGTGATGAAGAAAACCCGTGAAAGGTCGTAGGGAACATCCAGGTAGTGGTCGGTGAAGGTGTTGTTCTGCTCGGGGTCCAGCACCTCGAGCATAGCGCTGGCCGGGTCGCCCCGCCAATCGGAGCTCATCTTGTCAATCTCGTCCAGCAGGATTACCGGGTTAATCACCCCCACCTGCTTCATGGCATGGATGATCTTACCCGGCATGGCGCCGATGTAGGTACGTCGGTGGCCGCGAATCTCGGCCTCGTCGCGCACCCCACCCAGGCTGATGCGGTGGAACTTGCGGTTCATGCTCCGAGCAATAGAACGGCCCAAGGAGGTCTTGCCCACCCCCGGGGGGCCCACCAGGAGCAGGATGGGGGCCCTGTTGCGCACCTCCTGGCCCTGGGTAAGCTGGCGCACCGCCAAATACTCCAGGATGCGCTCCTTGACGTCCCTTAGACCGTAGTGATCTTCGTCCAGAACCGCGCGGGTATGGGCGATGTCCAACACCTCGGGGTCGGCCTTGGTCCAGGGCACCTCGGTAAGCCAGTCCAGGTAGGTGCGGGCCACGGTGGCCTCAGGACTACCCTGCTGCATCCGCTCGAGCCGGTCCAGCTCTTTTAGGGCCTTGGCCCTGACCGCCTCGGGCATCCCCACCTCCTCAATCTTTTTACGCAGGGCCTCCAGGTCATTGTATGCGTCTTCCCCGCCCAGCTCCTTCTGGATGGCCTTCATCTGCTCGCGCAGGTAGTACTCGCGCTGGTTGGTGTCCATCTGCTCCTTGACCCGCTGGGCCACCCGCCGGTCCAGCTCAAAGCGCTCCAGGTCACGCGTAAGCAGGGAGAGCACCCGGCGCAGCCGAGCCTCGAGGTCTACCAGCTCCAAAATCTCCTGCTTCTCGGCCACCGTCCAGGTGGCGTGGTAGGCTATGGTGTCGGCCAGTACCGCCGGGTCGGAGGTAGCCCGCACCGCCTCGAGCTGGTAGCGGTCAAGCCGAAGGGACTTGTGGTTGGCCACGTACTTGTCAAAAGCGTTCTTCAGCTCATCCACCAGTACCCGAACCACCGCCTCATCGGCGGGGAAGACTTCGGCGTAGACCTCACCCCTAGCCCGCAGATAGGGCCCTATCAGATAGTCCTTGATCTCCACGCGGGCCCGGGCCTCCACCACCACCTGCAGGGTCCCGTCGGGTAGGCGCATGGCCTGCTTGACCACCGCCTGCACCCCCCAGGTGTAGAGGTCAGCCGGGGCAGGGTCGTCCACCTCTGGATCGCGCTGGGCCACCAGGAAAATGAGGCGGTCGGCCCCCATGGCCTCCTCAACGGCGCGCTTGCTCTTTGCACGTCCCACATCTACCGGCGTGGTGGTGTGGGGCAGAATGACCGTGTTACGCAGTGGTATGACCGGCAGTTCTAAGCGCATAGGGTATCCGTCTCCCGTATTCCGCCTGGGGGTTCGCCGCTCGCTCGGCGGATAGGAGCGACAGGTACTTCTGATTCTACCGGGAGACCGCCTAGGGATAGGGTCAAATCTTACACTTAGTCTAGTTGAGCGTTAGGGGCTCAAGTTTGGCCCCCAGCCAGCACAACAACCCCACCAAGACCACAGCGGCGGTGCCCGCCGCTCATTCCGGAAGAGCAGCCGGTCCCTAACGACCGTATACCAGACCCGGCAGCCAGGTGGCCAGGCCGGGGAAGAGCATAACCAGGACCAGCCCC
>NZ_JANXCG010000025.1 GCF_025060375.1 Meiothermus sp.
CTCAGGGGAAAGCGGTGGGTGATGAGGGGCTCCACTCGTACTTGACCCAGCAGGCGCAGGGCCTCTTGGTAGTCGCGGGCGGTCCACGAAGCTCAAGGTTGCCCACCGCAAGGAGTCCTTGGGAGTTGTTCGTGCGCCTAAGGTTGCTACCGGGCCCGCAAGCACGCAGGACAGACATACCCAGCACCGTCGGAGCACTGTGGTGGGTGTTCAGACTTGGCCCTTTTGGAAATTGCGCTTTGGGATCGCTTCATTTTTCCAGCAGCACCTTCGTTCCCGGCAACCAGTTTTCCCATAGCTGAGGCTGTTCGGTGTGAACTGGAAGCAGGTATCTGGGCTTCAGGCGCTGGGCCAGCTCGAGCAAGTCTTCCTGCGGGGCGTGGCCCGAGGTGTGGTAGGGGTTGTCAACGGTGCTGGGGTCTTTGGGCAGCGCCTGCAAACCCGCTGGCAGCAGCCGGAAGTTGAGCCTGTTCAGCCAGTTCAGCAGCACTTGCAGGTCGAGTATCTGCTCGTCGTCGGCCCAGTAGCTGTTGCTGAAGATGTAGAGGCCCTGGGCTTTGAACCCCGACAAAAGCCGCAGGTCGAGCAGGCGGTTGACCTCGAAAAAGCCAAAGGCCAGCACGAAGGCCTCGGGCTGGCGGGCAATCTCCGTCATCTCTACGGCCTTGACCGGGGCCTGTGCCCACAGGTGCTCTTCCCATTGGGTGCTGCGGCTTCTGGGCTCCTGCAACACCCGGCACTGCTCGAGCGTGCCCTTCCAGGCGGGTTCGGCCTCGGCCAGGCTGTAAAGCAGGTAGGCGTCTTTGGGCGTGATGACCAGGGTTCGGCCCGCCTCGCGCCCTGCCTCGAGGCAGGCCCGCAGGCGCTCTAAGTTCCGGGGGGCGAAGTCCACCGCTATCGGGCCCGAGGGGTGCTGGCGGATGGCCTCGCACAGAGCTGCTTGTACCTGGGCTTCTGAATAGGTCTGGCCGCTTCGCCCCAGCCGGGTGCCTTCGACAATCAGGAGCGTGGTCTCGTGTTTTTCCAAGGTCTCGACCAGGGCTTTGGTCTGCCGCCCCTGCTGGCCGTGAAAGCGCAGGTCGCCGGTGTACACCACCCGTCCGGCGGGGGTCTCCAGAACAAAGGCCACTGCCCCCGGCACCGAGTGGTCCACCGGATGGGCCCATACCCGGAACGGCCCAAGCGAGAGGGGTTCCGTGGCCGCTTGCCAGGGGTGGCCTTCCAGCGGCTTGCTCTTGGAGGGGGACAAAGAGGCGATTTCCTTCAGCTCACCGCCCAGCAGGTGATAGGGCCGGCGCTGGTAGGGGCTTTTGGGGTGGGCCTCGAGCAGGCCCTGTCCGTTGGGCCGGCGGGGGTTCAGGTAGGCGGCCTCGGCCTCGAGGCCTACCTGGGCGGTGTCCTGCATGGCCTTGAGGATGGCGGCGGTGCTGGCCGTGCTCACCACAGGCAGGTTTTCCCGCAAGTAGGCCACCGCGCCGGTGTGGTCGAGGTGGGCATGGGAAAGGAGCAGGGCCCGCACTTTCTCGCCCTCGAGGTGGGGCTGCAAAAAGCTTCTTTCCAGCTCGCCAGGGAAAAGGGTGTCGGCCTCACCCTCCCGGTAGAGCCCCCGGTAGGGCGGCAAAAGGCCCAGGGCCAGCAGGTCGCGCAGCCCCAGGCCGCTGCGGGGGGTCAGGAACTCGGTGAAGTGGCGGTTCCAGCGGGAGAAGGAGCGGCCAAAGTCCAGCAGCAAGCTGCCCTCGGGGGCCTCGAGGACAATCTGATTGCCGCCAATCTCGCCCCAGCCCCCGTGAACTGCTACCTTCAGGCCATCCAGCCGGAACATCCAAAACCCCCTACTCGCACCCTCGGATCAGAAGATAGCGGGCCAGGCGTTCCCAGGGAAGCTAGGGAAGCTGGAAGACGGGGTGGGTGAACAGCCCTTCCCGCTTGCTGGCCTCCCACATGCGCTGGTTCCAGCACCCAGCCATCTCATTCGCCGTCGGGTTCTCTTGAAGATGGCCGGGGTGGGGTTATGGAGCAACACACGAAGGCACGTTAAGTTAATAGGCTACGTCCCATGGGCAGGCAACTGCTGTGATCCAGCGTGTAGCGAGGTTCCGCGCCGCCCTCAGCGCACTCACGTTGCGCCGTCTGTACCGAGGACTGATTTGCCGTTGAAGCGACTGGGTTACGCCAGATTTTTTCCTGTAACCTCATCCCTCTCCTCGTGTCGTACTAACGTGGACGTGTCTCCGCATTGAGACGTCTGGCGAGCATGTAGAAAGAACCTAGCGTGATAACAAGGCTACCGATCCCTAGAAGTGGCAGAATCTCACCCACCCCGCTCGCCCCGTGAATTGCGATCTGTATTGACGACCATGAGAAGAGTGCGAGGAGGGCGCAGGCTTGTAGTTTCAGAACCAACAAACAGGTTCGCGCTAGAGCGTAGTGCCTCTCCTTATTATGCTCGTACACCTCCGCGATCCAGCCAAAAGATAAATATTGATTTCCAGAAAGCACCCGTCCACACAAGGACCGTGACAAACGTGTAAATGGCAAGACTGACCCCCACAAAAAGTACCAAAAACCACCTCGAGCCGTGTGCGGTGACCTGCCCGGTCAGGTCAAAGTGTCTTGGCAACTGCTCGGGCAGGCTAGACCAGCTAGTCAGGATCAGGAGACTGTGCCACAAAACAACGGATATGGACAGGGCCTCAAGAGCGCAGTCGAGGAAAGAGGCCTTTGGAGGACTGTCCACTGCCGGCCTGTAATCCGTGTATTTCACTAAAACCCTCTAAAACACGAAACGCTTTTTCAAGTACGAAGATAAGCCTTCCTTCCCCTTTTTTGCAATAGCCCTGTGGTGCAACACAACCGGCACTCCGACTACTGGCTCAGGATGTGGAGCTCGAGGGCAGCATCGGCACGGTGAACTAGGATTCCCTCCCCGCCGCTTCCCGGCAGGTATGCTCTAGAATCGCCGCATGGCGGTCTGTCTGGAAGACGTGCTGCAGGCCCGTGGGCTCATCCAGGGGGTGGTGGCCCCTACCCCGGTGTTGCCCGACCCTCTGGCTTCGGAAGACCTAGGGGTGCGGCTTTTTGTGAAGGCCGAGTCCTTGCAGAAAAGCGGCTCATTCAAGGTGCGGGGTG
>NZ_JANXCG010000065.1 GCF_025060375.1 Meiothermus sp.
GGCGGGGCGTGGCCCTGGGGTCGGACACCCTGAACCACCGGGGTGCGGGGCGGCAGTCTCCGACCAGACCGTAGTTTGGTCCGTGGGAGAAGGATAACCCCGCGCCGCCAAAGGCGGCTACCCCCGTGGCCTGCGCTGGCCCTGGATGTATTGCTTGAGCACCCCCAAGGGCGCACCACCCGCCGTCAGACGAGAGGTGGAAAGCAGCGTTGTTGGCGGTCTTGAGTTTGACGATACACTAGAGGCGTGCAGGCCCGCCAGGTGCGCTACAAGCTGTATCCGAACCGAGCCCAGCTTGAAACCTTGGAACGGTGGAATGGGCTGCACTGCGACCTGTACAACGCCTGCATCGAGCAGCGCCGCAAAGCTTGGGCTAAAGGGAAGACCATTAGCTACTACGACCAGCAAAACGAGCTACCCAGGCTCAAGGAGGAGATGCCCGAGTACCAGGTGCTGGGCAGCCATGCCCTGCAGGAGACCGTGCGGCGGGTGGACCGGGCCTTCCGGGCTTTCTACCGTAGGGTTCGTGCTGGAGAAAACCCCGGCTTTCCCCGCTACAAAAGCCGCAATAGCTTCGTAGGCTTCTGCTACCCCGACCGGGCCGGGTGGAAGTTCGAGCGAGGGCCAAACGGAAAACATGGGGTGTTGCACATCTCCAACCTGGGGGCCATCCGGGCCAGGGGCAAACCCCGGCAGTGGGGTGAGCCCCTTCGGCTAACGCTTACCCGCACATCCCATGGCTGGTACGCCACCATAACCATCCGCTGCCAACCCACCCGCAAGGCTGGTAATGAAGCCGTAGGCATAGACCTAGGGGTAGAAGCAGTTGCGACCCTGTCGGATGGCACTAGGGTAGAAAATCCGCGCTTTCTTGGGCGTGCTAGCAAGCAGCTTAAGAGTCTGCAACGCAAACTATCCCGGCAAAAGCAAGGCAGCAATCGCTGGATGCGAACAAAAAGGGCTATCGCTCGCATACACCGGAAGGTTGCCAACCAGCGAGACGACTTCCAGCACAAGCTTACTGCCGGTTGGGTTGCGAAATATGGGCTCATTGCAACCGAGGCCCTCAAGGTCAAAAACATGACGGCAAGGGGTGGGAGCAGAAAGGCGGGTCTCAACCGGGCAATGCTTGACGTGGGGATCGGCGACATTCTACGGAAGCTGGCGTACAAAGCGGCAGAGGCTGGTACGCGGCTGGTAGAGGTGCCCACCTCAAAGGTCAAGCCCTCACAGACCTGTCCCCTCTGCCTACGCCAGGAGAAAAAACTACTCTCTCAACGTGTACACCAATGCCCTTGCGGGTGCGAGATGCCCCGCGACCAGGCCGCGGCCTTGGTCATGCTGAGATGGGCCTTAGACCCCTGGGAACCAGGGGGCGGGGAGGGGCTGACTGGCCCCGTTGAACTGCGAAACCCCGACCATGCCGCGATAGCGGTTGGTCGTGGGTAGTTCATGGAGCTCTTTGACCGCTTCGCGCCCGCCCTGATCCTCATGGACGAGTGGGTAGCCTACCTGCGCAACCTTCACGGGGAAGACCTACCCGCGGGCACCTTTGACCAGAACCTCACCTTCGCCCAGGCCCTGACCGAGGCGGCCAAGAGGAGCCGCCGCACCCTCTTGGTGGCCTCCCTGCCCGCCTCCGACGCCGAGGTGGGGGGAGAGCGGGGGCGGGAGGCCCTCTTCAGGCTCCAGAACGTTTTTGGCCGGCTGGAGTCCGTGTGGCAGCCCGCCACCCAGGATGAGTCCTACGAGATCGTCCGGAGGCGGCTT
>NZ_JANXCG010000067.1 GCF_025060375.1 Meiothermus sp.
AGAAGAACCGCCGTAAACCTTCCCTTCAAAGCTTCAATGTCGCATGTCTTCATCGTCGCCCTGGCCTCGGCGACAATTTTTCCGGCATGGCTCGCGGCGGCGCTGGTCTTCTCCTTTTCCTTCAACAAAGACCTGGGGAAAGCCTCGTATCCCTGGTACAAAGACCTGTTCAACCGAACCCAGTCTGCCCTAGCAACCGGCACCGCTGGGCTGGCCTGGTGGTGGGTGCAGTCCCACAACCAAACGCTGGCACCCCACCCTGCCGCCTTGGACTTTGTGGGCATCCTGGCCGCCTCGCTAGCCTACTTCGCAGTCAACGTCCTTTCCGTCACCTGCGTCATCCACCTCGCCAGCGGGGTCAGCCTGGGCAAGGTCTGGTCTGAGAACTTTGGCTGGCTCTGGGTGAGCTACCTGGCCCAGGCGCCGGTCGGGCTTCTCCTGGCCGAGGCCTACCAAACACCCCTGGTGGGGGGGTGGGGCGGGTTCACGGTGCTTCTCCTCATGCTGCTGCTCCACTTCTCGCGCCACTACTGGGACGAGAAGGTCAAGCTGGAAGCGGCCTTTGACTCCACCATTGAGATTCTTGTAGCCACGCTGGACGCCAAAGACCCCTTCACCCGGATGCACTCTGAAAGGGTGGCGGCCATCGCGGGGAGCATTGCCAAAGAGCTGGGGTTTGACGAGCCGGACACCAAGCGGATTACCTACGCAGCCCGCCTCCACGATATCGGCAAGATGGCCATTCCCGATTCGGTCCTGCTCAAGCCCAGCAAGCTCACCTCCGAGGAGTTCCAGCTCATCAAGCGGCATCCTGAAAAAGGCCTGGAGCTGCTCAAGCCGATGATGGAGCGCCTCTCCCGGGAAGCGCAGGGGGTCATCCTGCACCACCACGAACGCTGGGACGGCACAGGGTACCCCATGGGGCTGAAAGGCGAGCAAATTCCCCTTTGGGCCCGCATTGTTGCTGTGGCCGACGCCTACGAGGCCATGACCGCGGGCCGGGCTTACAGCCCGGCTAAAACCCCAGAACAGGCCCTCAGCGAGATAATCATGCTGGCAGGTCAGCAGTTTGACCCCCAGGTGGTCCGGGCCTTTGAGGCAGCTTGGGCGGAAAACCCCATCTGGAAAGACCGGGAGGTGTTCCTACGACGCTCTACCTCATCAGTGCAGCCATTGGCGTTGCCCTTGCCCTCGCCCTCCGAGCCAGTCTCCGCGACATCGGAAACATAGAGCTAAAGGCCCTTTGGACCTTTCTAGCGGCGGCGCTCCTGGAAGGCGGGCTGGCCTTGGGAACCGCCCGGGGCCTCTTCCCACCGGAAGCAGCAGGCCCCATCGCCAAGAGCCTGGTGGTGGGGCTGGTGGGCTACGGCCTCTGGCAGAACCGGCATCTGCGAGGGCTGTGGCTGGTGGGGCTGGGGCTAGCCAGCAACGCGCTGGTAATCTTTGCCAACGGGGGACACATGCCGGTAGACCCGGCGGCGCTCGAGCGGGCAGGGCTCGAGGCCCTGGTACCCAGGCTACAAGCCCGATACGACGCGGTCCACTCCCTAATGGACGAGTCTACCCGGCTGGGCTTCCTGGCCGATGTAATCCCCGTGCGCATCCTGAGCTACGCCAACGTCATCAGCCCTGGGGATGTCTGCCTGATGCTGGGCATCGCCCTGACCATTGTGGAGGGAGCCCTGCGGGCCAAGCGGGGTTCCCGAGCGCCGTAACCGGTGTCCTATAATGGCCTCCATGCGTCGCGTGGTTGTTACGGGAATCGGACCGGTGGCCCCCAACGGTGTCGGAGCGGAGGCCTTCCATAAGGCTCAGCTTGCGGGGAAATCGGGCATACGCCGCATCACCCAGTTTGATGCCAGCAACTATCCCGTCCAAATTGCAGGGGAGGTGGACATCAACCCAGAGCAGTACATAGACAGGCGCGAGCTTCGGCGGCTCGACCGATTTACCCAGCTCGCCCTCATCGCCGGGCAACTGGCCCTGGAGGACGCCGGGCTCGAGCTGGAAAAGGAGGACCTCACCCGCATTGGCACCCTAGTCGGCACGGGCATCGGGGGGATGATCACCTGGCAGGAGCAAAGTCGGGTGCTCTTTGAAAAGGGGGGCACGCGCCTTTCACCCTTCTTCATTCCCATGATGATCGCCAACATGGCCTCAGCCCAGCTCGCCATGAGGTACGGCTTCATGGGCCCCTCCTCCACCGTGGTCACGGCCTGCGCCACCGGCTCAGACGCCATCGGCAGCGCCTTTCGGGTGGTGCAGCTCGGCGAAGCCGACGTCATGCTCACCGGCGGTACCGAGGCCTCGGTGGCCGAGATGGCCATCGGCAGCTTTGGGGTGATGCGGGCCCTCTCTACCCGCAACGAAGAGCCCGAGAAGGCCAGCCGCCCCTTCAGCAAAAGCCGGGACGGCTTCGTGCTCTCCGAGGGAGCAGCGGTGCTGGTGCTGGAGGAGTACGAGCGGGCCAAGGCGCGGGGCGCCAAAATCTACGCCGAGGTGGTGGGCTTCGGCCGTAGCTGCGACGCCCACCACATCACCGAGCCCCACCCCGAGGGCAAAGGCGCAGCCCTGGCTATGCGGGCTGCCCTAAAAGACGCCAAGGTAGCGCCTGAGCAGGTGGGCTACATCAACGCCCATGGCACCTCCACCCCCATTGGTGACAGGGCCGAGACCCTAGCCATCAAGCAAGTCTTTGGCGAGCACGCCTACCGGCTAGCGGTTTCCTCTACCAAAAGCATGATTGGGCACCTGCTGGGTGCCGCCGGGGCCATAGAGGCCATCGCCACGGTGCAGGCCCTGGCCTCGGGCATCCTGCCCCCCACCATCAACCTGGACGACCCCGACCCCGAGCTCGACCTGGACTACATCCCCCACGTCCCCCGGGAGCAGAGGGTGGAGTACGCCCTCTCCAACTCCTTTGCCTTTGGGGGGATGAACGCCACCCTGCTCTTCCGCCGGGTGTAGATGGTGCGCTTTTCGCTCAGCGGTGTGCGGCTTGACCAGGCTTTGGCCCATCAGGCCAACATCTCTCGAGCCAAGGCCCAGGAGTGGATTGCCGCGGGGCGGGTCCGGGTCGGGGGGCAGGTGGTCACCAAGCCTGCCTACCGGCTGAAGGGTGAGCTGGTGGAGGCCGAGCCTCCGCCCCCCAGCCCCCCCATCGTGGCCCCGGAGGCAATCCCCCTCGAGGTGCTCCACGAGGACGACGATATCCTGGTGCTCAACAAACCCCCAGGGATGGTCACACACCCGGCCCCTGGTGTCTATTCCGGCACCCTGGTCAATGCCCTGCTGGGCCGCTACGGGGGCCCGGCAGAGGAAGCCACCAGGCCTGAGCTGGTACGCCCCGGCATTGTCCATCGGCTGGACAAGGATACCAGCGGGGTGATGGTAGTGGCCCGGCACGAGGCCGCTCACCGCCGGCTGGCCGAGGCTTTTGCCGGCCGGAGCGTGTACAAACGCTACCTAGCCATCACCGCAGGCGTCCCCCCTGAGGGCCTCCTCTCCGCCCCCATCGGCCGCCACCCGGTGGACCGCACCCGCATGCATGTGGGCGGGGTAGCAGCTCGCCATGCCCAGACCGAGTTTGAGGTGATGGCCCAGGCAGCGGGCCACGCTCTGGTCTCCGCCGTCTTGCACACCGGCCGCACCCACCAAATTCGGGTGCACCTCAAACACCTGCGGGCCCCCGTCCTCGGGGATGAGCTCTACGGCAGACCTTCCCCGCTTATCCCACGCCAAGCCCTGCACGCCTACGAGCTGCGCTTCCAACACCCCAGGACGGGAAAGTACCTGCACTTCACCGCTCCGGTTCCTGCCGATATGGTGCAGTCCTGGGAGGCCCTGGGAGGGGTTTGGCCCGACGGGCTGCTGCTTCAAAGCCGCTCCAGCGCCTCCTGAGCCACGGTGGTTACCTCCGGCCCTTCAGGATGGAGGTAGACGTTCACCTCGGTGCGAACCCCAAAGGGCCCTGGGTAGACCCCGGGCTCTATGGTGAAGGCCAGACCCGGGATGAGGGGGCGGGTATCGTGGGTCTCCCAGTCGTCTAGGTGGGTGGCGTTGCCGTGAGGCGCGGCAAAGCCCAGGTGGTGCCCGGTGCGGTGCCGCAGGTGGCCCCCAAGGCCGGCCCGCTCAACAACCCCTCGAGCCACCCGGTCCAGCTCAAAACCGCGCGGATAGCGCCCCTCAGCGTAGGCCTGGCGGCAATGGGCCAAGGCCGCCTCGCGGGCCTCCCGCACCACCTGAAAGGCCCGGTGGGCCTCCTCTGGGGCTTCCCACCCCGCCATCCAGGTCACGTCGGCATAGGGACCTTCGGGCCGCCGGCACCAGAGGTCTATGAGAAGCACCTGCCCCTGCTCGAGCCGGGCCTCCCCCGGGATGTGATGGGGATTGGCCGTATGAGGACCGAAGGCCACCATAGGGGGATGGTCCCAGACCAGCCCCCGAGCGACAAAGACCCGGAGGACCTCAGCCTGCACCTCCCGCTCGCTGGGCGGGCTGTCCAGGCGAGCGCGCACAAACCCTAGGGCGTGGGTCAGGGCCTCGGCAATGCCCGCGGCGGCCTCGCGGTGAGCGGCCAGGTCAGCCTCGTGCCAGGTCTGGAAATGGAGCAGCACCTCTGCCGAGGAGACCACCTCGAGCCCCATCCCCCGCAAAAGCTCCACCGTACCAGCGTCCACCCGGGAAAGGTAGGGAATCCCCCCGGCTGGGTGGTACTCCATAGCCACCCGCCCCAGGGGCACCACATGGGTCCGCAGGGCCTCTAGGAACTGGGTCCAGCTGGAGAAGACCGCTCGCCGCCCCGGAAGGTCGGAGAAGTAGGTTTCCTCTATGGCGTGCACGATTAGGGTGGGCTCGCCATGGGCGGGAATCAGATAGGCAAAACGCCGGCTCAAAGCCCGTCCCCCGAGGCCAAGGACCTCCAGGGCTAAGGGGTTGCTCCCTTGGAAGCTGTACAGGAGCCAGCCGGGAATTCGCGCCTCCCGCAAGACCTGCTGGGCCAAAGGGATGTCCATGCGCCCAATATAAGGGGTGCGCCTGCTTACGATTCGCTTTTCGGAGCGTGCTACTTTAGGGGTTGGGAGGTCTTTTGTGGTGCAGGAAGCGGTGATCTCCATTACCCCTCTAGCCGCCGAACGGGCCAAGGAAATTCTGGAGCGCTACAACAAGCCCCACGCAGCCATTCGGGTTTTCGTGAAGTCGGGGGGCTGCAGCGGCTACCAGTACGGCATGGCGGTGGACGAGCGGGAGCTCGAGGGCGACACCACCGTGGAGATGCACGGGGTACGCCTGGTGGTGGACCGGATGTCCCTCCCCCTCCTGGTTGGCTCCCAGGTGGATTGGGTAGACAACCTGATGGGCGGTGGCTTCAGCATCAACAACCCCAACGCCACCTCCTCCTGCGGTTGCGGCCACTCCTTCCGCACCGACGGCAGGGCCCCCGAGGGCGCGGGAAGCGGCTGCCGCGGCTAGCCTAAGGAGGCCGAACAGGGCCATCCACCAAAGGGTGGATGGCCCCTTTACGTCCACAGGTTTGACGCAAGTGAACGGCTGGCTATAATAGGGGCGGCAAAACGCCATAGCACAGCAGGATTCTGCTTCGGCAGAGCCCAAAAGGAGGTTTAATGAACCGTGTAGGCAAGGTCTTTGCACTGGGTCTAACCCTGGCCGCCGGGGCTGCCCTGGCTGGGCCCGCCGACAACAGCCTGGTGATCGGCGCCTCCCAGGAGCCCCGGGTGCTGGGGGGGGACTTCCTCAACGTCATCTCCAACCAGTCCATCAAGATTGAGATTGAAAACTACCTCTTCGCCCCCCTCATGGTGCAGAACCTGCGGGCCGAGAACGAGGCGGTGCTGGTCACCGAGGTGCCCACCCTGGCCAACCGCCGCCTGCGGGTGACCGACATCGGCGGGGGTAAGCGCCGCCTGGAAATCGACCTCACCCTCAAGCCCAACCTGCGCTGGTCAGACGGAGCCCCCCTCACCACCGACGACTTCGCCTTCTACTTCGAGGTGGGCAAGGCCAAGGGGATGCCGGTACCCAACCCCGACTACTGGGAGCGGGTAAACCTTCGGGTCCGCGACAGGCAGAACATGACCGTAATCTTTGAGCCGGCCTACTACTACGACACCTACGGCTCGCCCATTGGCTACGCCCCGGCCCACATCATGCGGCCCGAGTGGGAAAAAGTCAAAGCCGCGGCGGCCAACCTCAACCCCGACCGCGACGCGCAGCGCCTCAACGAGCTCTACCGGGGCTTCTTCCAGCAGTTCTCCTCCAACCAGGCCATCAATGCCGGCCGCATGGTCTACAGCGGCCCCTTCCAGGTCCGGCGCTGGGTTTCCAACAACTCCATCGAGCTGGTGCGCAACCCCAACTTCACCGCCATCGTCCCCCAGGGTGGGGCCGACAAGTACGTGCAGCGGGTGGTCTACCGCATCATCCAAAACACCAACTCCCTCCTGGTGGCCATCCTGGGCGGGGGAATTGACGCCACCTCCACGGTGGGCATCACCGCCGACCAGGCCAGAAGCCGCCAGCTCACCAGCCGGGCTCCGGGCCGCTTCGACATCTGGGCAGTGCCCGGTCCCATTTGGGAGCACATCGACATCAACAAGTTCACCAACGTTCAGCGGGTTCGCGACCTGACCCTGGACGACAGGCGCACCCGCCAGGCCCTGCTGCACGCGATTAACCGCGAGGCCTGGGTGCAGGCCTTCTTCGACGGCACCGAGCCAGTCTCCCACACCTGGGTCTCCCCCTACAACCCGCTCTTCAACCCCAACGTCAGGAAGTACGAGTACAACCCGGCCCGTGCCCGCGAGCTGCTGGCCCAGGTGGGCTGGCGCCCCGGTCCGGACGGCATCCTGCAGCGTACCGTGGACGGGCGCACGGTGCGCTTTGAGCTGGAGTTCGTCACCACCGCGGGCAACGCTGTGCGGGAGCGCACCCAGCAGCTCTTCATCGAGCAGTGGCGGCAGGTGGGCATCGCGGTCAGGACCGCCAACGCCCCCAGCGCGGTGGTCTTCGCCGACGACTTCATCCAGCGGGGCGAGGAGGGCAAGTGGCTCTTCTTCATGTTCGCCTGGGTGAGCAGCCTGGCCGAGGACGGAAGGCTCTTCCAGTACAGGAACCTGAACACCGGGGCCATCCAGGTACCCAGCAGGGAGAACAACTACGCCGGGCAGAACATCGGCAACTGGCGCAACGAGGAGTTTGACCGGCTCACCAGCCAGGCAGTTCTCGAGTTCGACGAGGCCCGGCGCAAGCAGCTCTTCGCCCGGGCCCAGGAGATCTGGGCTGAGGAGCTGCCCGCCCTGCCGCTGCGCTTCCGCTCCAACTACCTGATCGTGCGCAACGGGCTGGTGAACTACGTGGCCTCCACCTACTCCGGGGGCAACGGCTACCCCGGCTGGAACGCCTGGGAGATCGGCTGGGCCAGCCGCGGGGCGGTCAAGCGTCACGACCAAGCCCAGGCCGGCGGTATCGCCATCAAGTAGGCTGTGGGCCTGTTGGGCCAGGGGATGCCCCTGGCCCTTTCGCTTTGACTGGGCGTGCACAGCCCAATAGAATCTAGCCCAGCCGGTTACGGCTGGAAAGGAGGAGGCATGAAAAAGCAGTTCCTTACCCTGGTACTCCTGAGCGGGTTGGCCCTGGCTGGCCCCCAGGACAACAGCCTCATCATTGGGGCAGCCCAGGAGCCCCGCTCCCTCGCTGGGGATGTGGTCAACGCCATATCCAACCAGTCCATCAAGTTTGAGATAGAAAACTTCCTCTTCGCGCCTCTGGTGCAGACCAACCGCGACCTGGAAATCATTCCGGTGGTGGTAACCGAGGTGCCCACCCAGCAAAACGGACGCGTGCGCTTTACCAACGTGCGCCCTGGGGTACGGCGGCTCGAGCTCGACTACACCATCCGCCCCGATGCGGTCTGGTCGGATGGGCGGCCCATCACCACCGAGGACGTGGCGCTCTACTTTGAGATGGGCAAGACCAAGGGAGTACCCTCCACCAACGTGGACTTCTTTGAGCGGGCCTCCATCCGGGTACGGGATAGCCGAAACTTCACGGTGGTCCTAGAGCCTGCCTACTTCTATGACCTGGACGTAAACCAGGTCTACTACGCCCCGAGCCACATCATGCGGTCTGAGTGGGAACGGGCCAAGGCAGCCGCTGCACAGACCAACGACACCGCCCGCCAGGCCGAGATCTTCCGCAACTTCTTCGCCCAGTTCTCCAACCCGCAGTTCCTCAACAGCGGGCGCATGGTCTACTCTGGTCCCTTCACCCTGGTGCGCTGGGTACCGGGGAGCAGCATTGAGATGCAGCGCAACCCCCGCTTCTGGATCAAGCCCCCTGGGGGAGAGGACAAGTACGTGCAGCGGGTGGTCTACCGGATCATCCAGAACACCAACTCCCTCCTGGTGGCCATCCTGGGCGGGGGAATTGACGCCGCCTCGAGCGTTTCCATCACCTTCGACCAGGCCAGAAGCCGCCAGCTCACCAGCCGGGCCCCGGGCCGCTTCGAGATCTGGGCAGTCTCCACCCCCTTCTTCGAGCATCTGGAGATCAACCAGTTCAGCAACGTGCCCAAGGTGCGTGAGCTGATGCTCGACAACGTCAAGACCCGCCAGGCCCTCATCTACGCCATGAACCGCGAGGGCATCACCAGGGCTTTCTTCGACGGGCTCTACACGGTGGCCCCCACCTGGGTCTCGCCGCAGAACCCCATGTTCAACCCCAACGTCACCAGATACCCCTACAACCCCGAGCGGGCCCGGCAGCTTCTGGCTGAGCTGGGCTGGCGCCCCGGCCCGGACGGCATCCTGCAGCGCACCGTGGACGGGCGCACCGTGCGCTTCGAGATTGAGTGGGCCACCACCGCGGGCAACGCCGTTCGGGAGCGCATCCAGCAGTTTGTGGCGGAGAACTACCGCCAGGTGGGGATTGCGGTGCGCATCAACAACGCCCCCAGCGCGGTGCTCCTGAGCTCGCAGTACCGCTCGAGGGCCCAGGAAGGCACCTGGACAGGGTTCCTGCATTACGCTTTCAGCATGGGCCAGGCCGACGATGGGGTGCGCTCGGCCTGCCGCGACGACGAGGGCCGCATGATCTACGTGCCCACCCGGGAGAACGGCTTCCGGGGGCTCAACTTCGGCGGCTGGTGCAACGAGGAGTACGACCGCCTGCGCAACCAGGCGGTGGTGGAGTTCGATGTGAACCGCCGCAAACAGCTCTTCGCCCGCATGCAGGAGATCTGGGCCAACGAGGTGGCCATGATTCCCCTCTACTTCGTCGCCGATGCGCGGATCTACAGGGTAGGCCTGCTCAACTACGTCTCCTCCACCTTTGCCAGCTCGGCCTACCCCACCATCGAACCCTGGCTGATTGGCTGGCAGTCGCGGGGCGCGCAGAAGGTCTACGACCAGGCCAAGTACGGCCAGCCCATTCGCTAGCCATCCTAAACCCAAAGGCCCTCCCTCAGGAGGGCCTTTTTCCCTATTCCCTGCTCCTTCCCCTTGGCCTCCACCATGACATCCGCAGGACCGGGGAGGGCCCGAAGAAGCCTCTCGAAGTCCTCCTCCGCCACCCTGTAGGCATGGGCCCCAGGACGTTTGGCGGGGTCCTGGCTTGCCAGGTGGACCTTGGGCCGCCCCCGCCAGGTGGGGAAGGCAAGGCCAAGGGCCTCCTCCAAGGAAAGCCGCCCGGGGTTTAGGGCGTGGTGGAGGCTGTCCACCACCACCGCAACCCCCAAGGCCTCCGCTGCCCTCAGCACTTCCTCCGCGGGCCAAAGCCTCTCGTCGTTCTCCAAGGCCAGGTAGCGGAGGACCTCCCTCTCCCCCCTCAGGTTGTCCACAAAGCGCCAGAGGCTCCTTTCCGGGTCGCCGTAGACTCCGCCCAGGTGGAGGACCAAGACCCCTTCCTCCGCCCCTAAAAGGCTAAGGGCCCGAGCCGAGTAGCGGAGCTCCGCCAAGGAGCGCTCCACCACCTGGGGGTCGGGGCTTCCCGGGTTCACGTACTGCCCTGGGTGGAAGGAAAGCCGCTGCCCAAGGGCTTTGGCCAGGCTCCCCAGGCGACGGAGCTCCGCCCCGTGGACCTTCTCCCAGTCATAGGGAAAAGCGGGGTGGGAGGCGAAGGGGACAAGGTGCTGGCCGATGCGGAAAAGGTAGAAGCCCCTAAGGGCGTTCCAGCGGAGAATCCGTTCCAGGTCGGTGAGGTTTTCCGTTACCTTAGCCCGGACCCTTTCCTCGGTCAGGGAAGCAAGGCGCAGGGTGTGGTTGGTGCTGGCTTTCAGGGTAAGGTTCTCGCAGGGGTAGCCCAGACGGATCACCGCGTGACCTCCACCCCGCCCCTCACCTCCAAGAAGCGGAGGCACCCCAAGCCCCACCCGAAGAGGCGGGCGGGCGCTCCCGGAAGCCCTCCCCCGGGCCGCGGGCCACCCCCTCCCAGCTCCCCGAGGGGCAAAGGCCGCGCTGGCGCGCGGTGCCCTCCACGGCGCAGGGGGAGGCAAGGGGGGGCCAGGGTTGCCTCAAGGCCGAAACCTCCAGGTCTCCCCTAAGGTGGCGAAGTCACGGAAGCCCAGGAAGAGGATGGGCCGCCGCTTGGCCTCGGCACCTCCCTCGGCGTGGAGCACGTCCCCCAGGAAAAGGCTGTGGTCGCCGTCCGTAGGCCACTCCACTACCCGCAGCTCGTACACCGCCAAGGCCTTCTCCGGCACCTGGGTCCGGACCAGCCTCCGCGCTGGACGCAAGGGGATGCCGAGCTTTTGGGCCTTCTGCGCCCGCCTTCCCGAAAGGTAGCCCGCGCGCACCACCCAGGCCCGCTCCTCCCAAGGGAGGAAGCAAAGCGCCGCCTCGCCCAGCTCCCGCAGAAGGCTTAGGGTGTGGTTCCTCCGGTCCATGGCCAGGAGGAAACGGAAGGGTTCTTTGGACACCGGGGTCCACCAGGCCATGGGCATGAAGTTCTCCCCCACGGCCAGAAGGGCCAGACGCATGGGGTAGAAGTGGGCCCGGTAGCGAGCTTCCACGGCTAGACCTCCAAAACCTCGGGCGGGGGTTCAGCCAGAACCCCCTCCAGGACCTTCCTGGCCGCCTCCTCCGGAGGAAGGGCGCCTTTGGGTGGGCCTCCCAGGGGAGCCCAAAGCCCTGTAGCCACGGCAGGAAGGCGCACCAGGATGAGGTGCACCCCCTCCCGGCGGAGCTCCTTCCGGGCCGCCTCCAGGTAGGCCTCGAGGGCCCCCTTGGCGGCAGCGTAGGCGGCAAAGCCCGGCACCCGCACATAGGTAGGGTAAGCCCCAAAGAAGACCGCCCGTCCCCCTTGCTGGAGGCGGGCGTACCTGAGGGCGTGGTGGGCAGTGAGGAGGTGGGCCGATAGCATCCCCTCCAGAAGCTCCCTCGAGGTTTCCCGCACCGGGGCCCGCCCTGCCACCCCCACGGCGTGGAGGAGGAGGTCCAACGGACCGGCTTCTTCCAGGAGGGCCTTGGCCTCGATGGCGTCCGTTAGGTCCCCGGGGAGGGGTGTCCCTCCCAGGGCCTCTGCCAGTTCCCGCAGGGGCAGGGACCGCCTTCCCGAAAGGAAAAGGGTGTGCTCCCGCAGGAGGTGGGCAAGGGCGCTTCCCAGGCCTCCCGTAGCACCCAGGACGAGGACCCGCATCCCCCTTAGGCTAGGGGGGAAGGCATCCCCCCTTTGTAGCCCAGGGGAAAAACCCTAGCGACCCTCCCCGCTTTCCGCTTCCTTGGCAATGGCCCGGGCCAGGTCGCTGAAGATGCGGGCGTGGACGGGGTAGAGGAGCCACCAGTAGAGGAAGCCTGTAAGGCCAACAGGCTCAAAGTAGGCGGTCTGCACCAGGCGGGACCCTTCCCCTTCCGGTAGGAGCTGCCACTCGAGCCAAGCCTTCCCGGGTAGGCGCATCTCCGCCCGAAGCCGCAGGAGGCGGGGAGGTTCGGCCCGCTCCACCCGCCAAAAGTCCACCGCCTCCCCGGGGAGAAGCTCCGTGGGGTGGCGCCGGCCCCGCCTGAGCCCCGGCCCCCCCAGGAGCCGGTCCAGCCACCCCCGCACCGCCCAGGCCCAGCCCCACACGAGCCAGCCCCGCTCCCCTCCCAAGGAAGCGAAGACCCCGTAGACCCTTTCCAGTGGGGCCTGAACGGGGAGGGTGCGCACCTCCCGGATGACGCCCTCGCGGTCCTCCAGAAAGTAGCCCCGGCCCTGGAGAGCCCCAGACCAGCGGGTCTCCACTTCCCCCGCAGCGATACGCGCCAGGGCGAGCGCCACCGCCTCCCGGTAGGGAATGGGCTCCACCTCGGGGAACAGGGTCTTCGCACGGCAGGTGTCCGCCACCAAGGGGTGGAGGATCCCCTCCACCAGAGGCAGGGCGAGGCGGTTTGGGATGGGGGTCACAAGGCCCACCCAGAGAGCGGCGAGCCGGGGGGCGAGCACAGGTACAGGAAGGATGAGGCGCCTTAGCCCCCGCACCTCGGCGTAGGTCTCCATCATGGCCTTGAAGGGGAGGGGCGAGGTCCCAATCTCCACCACCCCGGAGGGCCCCCTTTCCAAAGCGAGGAGAAGGTAGGCCAGGACATCCCGGATGGCAATGGGGGCGACAGGGTTGAGGACCCAGCGGGGGGCTACCATCACGGGCAACCTCTCCGTCAGGTAGCGGACCATCTCAAAGCTGGCCGAACCTGAGCCCACGATGGGCCCGGCCCGAAACTCCGTGGTGGGCAGGTGTGCCCGCAAGATCTCTCCCACCCGGGCCCGGCTTGCTAGGTGGGCGGAGGGCTTCTCTCCATGGGGAAGGAGCCCTCCAAGGTAGATGGCATGGGGGAGGCCCACCTCCCGGGCGGCTTGTGCGAAGGCGTGGGCCTGTCGTTCCTCCGCCTCCTGAAACCGGGATTCCGAGAGCATGGCGTGCACCAGGTAAAAGGCGGCCTCCACCCCCGAGAGGGCCCTCAGCAGGGCCTCTCGGTCCTCCAGGCTTCCCTCCACCGCCTCCACGGCCTCCGCCCAGGGTCTTCCCTCGAGGCGGCCCAGGTCCCGCACGAGGACCCGCACCTGGTAGCCCCGCTCTAGGAGACGGGGAACGAGCCGCCCCCCCACGTACCCCGTGGCCCCCGTCACCAGGACCCTCACAGGGCCCACCTTATCCCACGCAGACTGAAGGAAGGGTAGTGGGAGAGCAATTTCTCCGAGGTACCGGGGCATCCTCCCCCCGAGGCTGAGCAGCCCAAGGGCTGCCTACCGGGAAAGCACCTCTGCCAACAACCGATGGAAGTGGTGCACCCCCTGCTCCCGCTTCACGCTGAAGCGGCCCTGGTCGTAGAAGCGCGACCTGACCCCCTTATGCACGGCCTCCACCACCACCTCGTCCTCCCGCTCCACCCGGTCGAGGGCGGCCCCGGCCCCCGCCTCGAGCTTGCTGGCATCCCAAACGTAGGGCAGAAACGAGACCTTGGTCAGCTCAGGACCCAGGGGGCGCACCACGTTGACCGAGAGGCCCCAGGGGTAAAAGTTCAGCATCAGGTTGGGAAACACCCAGTAGTAGTAGGCCGCAACGCGCTTGCCGTAGTCAGGCGAGTCCTTGGGTAGCTCAAAGCAGGGCTCGCCGGGGGCCGCGATGCCCAGTTGCAGGTTGCACCAGTCGTAGATTTCGGTGGTGTAGCTGCCGTAGTCAATGGCGCTGTTGAGCGAGGCGTGGATGTAGGGAATGTGAAAGCCCTCGAGGTAGTTGTCGCAGTAGAGCGCCCAGTGGGCCCGCACCAGGTAGTCACGGGCGCGGGCTGGCTCAAAGTAAAACTGCTCAAACGGCATCCAACCCACGCGCTCCTCTATGGGCCTCAGCACCTCCTCCAGCGGAACGGCGGGGTTCAGGCTGGCGAAGAGGAACTTGCCCTTCCCCCAGGTTGCAAAGGCCACCTTGGGCAAGTTGTCTTTGGGGCTGGGAAAGCCCTGAACCCCCTCGAACTCCGGCATGGCCTGGAAGCAGCCGTCCAGGCCAAAGCGCCGCCCGTGGTAGCGGCAGCGCAGGTAGCGGGCGTTGCCGCCGGTCTCGGCCACCAGCATCCCCCGGTGGGTGCAGACGTTGGAGAGGAGGTGCAATCGGTCGTCAAAGTCGCGGGTCAGCACCAAAGGCTCGTCCAGGCAGCCCTCGAGCAAGATAAAGGGCTTGACCGTGCCGGGGGCCTTCAGGTCGTCGGTGTCGCCCACCCACTGCCAGCTCTGGGCAAAGACCTTTTCCTTGCTGGCCTCGTAGAGGGCCGGGTCTTTGTAGAAGCGGGCGGGCAGGGTAGCGGCCTGGGCGATGTCGGGGTGGACTTCAAGCTCCTTCATGACTCCCTCCATGAAAAAGCGGTGCAGCCAGGACCTGACCGCACCGCGCAGGGACGCACCTCACTTACCAGCGGCCACGATGGCTCGAGCAAAGCGCAGGCAGCGGATCTGCATTGCAGGCCAAAGGGGCATGCCCTTATTCTACCGCACCCCCAGGGCCCCAGGCCTCACTTCCCCCACTCCAGCCGCACCACCAGCTCCCCACCGCGAGGGGTTACGCTTACCTCGAGCCTGTCCCCACCCCGGCGGTACTCCGCCTGGTAGGCCAGGCTCCTCTTATCCCCCCTGGAGCGGAAGCTCACCTTCACCCAGCCCTTGGAAAGGAGGTCCTTGTGGTAGTAGCTGAAAACCTCCTCCACATCGCCTCCCCGGTAGGCCACCTGGTACTCGGTCTCCTTGCGGTCCTCCCAGAGAACCGCATGGCCCGGTAGGGGTGGGATGAAGAAAAGGGGGGGCCTAACCGCCACTGCGGGTGGTTGCACCCGGTAACGCACAACGCCGCTCACCCAGTCGCGTTCGGGCAGGCTGGCCTCCATCGTGCCCTGCGCCCATCGCCTAACCTCGGCTAGCTGGATGGGCGAGAGGGGCCGACGGCTGGCCAACGCAAGCACCCGACCCACCCCGGCAGGGCCGCCGAGGCTGAACTCATAGCGGGCCCCTGGCTCGGGGAAGGCCCGGGTCTCGCCCGCCCGCAGGTAGTTCTCCGAAGAGAAGGCGTTGGGCAGGATCAGGCCAACTTGGCCGTCGGCGCCGATGGTGAAGAGGTAGATGTAGGCGTCCTGGCTGACCCAGGCGTAGATGCGAATTCTGTCCCCAATGGAGTAGGTTGGGCTGCCCGATGCCTGGGGGTCGCGGTCCAGCCAGAGGCGCAGCTCGAGCCCGGAAGGCACGGGGTTCACCAAAATCCCCTGGGGGCCCAGCGGGGCCGCCAAGGCCAGCAGGGCCAGGCTTCCCATCAAAACCACCATCCAACGTCCCATGGCTCCTCCTGGGTCCCAGGCTAGGAAAAAGGCCCGCCCCCACCATGAAACCCTCGTCAGGGAAGCTTAACCCTGACCTTGAGCCATCCTTTACGCCCTTCCCCCTCGCAAGACTGGCCCCCCCGGCGGGCTCTTCCTTATGATGAGTTGCCATGTACGCCTACGGCCTCAGCGTCTACAGGGTCTGCAAGGTTCTGGCCACATTCTTGCTCAAGGTGCTGTTTGGCTTCCGGGTGGAAGGGGCCGAGAAAATTCCCAAAGAAGGCCCGGTAATCCTGGCCTCCAACCACATGTCCTTCCTGGACCCGGTGGTGATGGGCGTGGCCTGCCCGAGGGTGGTGAGCTACATGTCCCGTGACGACCTGTTCAGATACCCCATCCTGCGGTGGCTGTTGCCCCGGCTGTACGTGATACCCGTAGCCAGGGGCGCAGGCGACCTGGCAGCCATCAAAGCGGCCATCCGCACCCTGAAAAACGGCATGGCCTTCGGCATCTTTCCCGAAGGGCGGCGAAGCCGCACCGGCTTCATTGAGCCCTTCAAGACAGGCACCGCGGCCATCGCCCTGCGCACCGGGGCCCCCATCGTCCCTGCCGCCATCATCGGAAGCGACAAGGCCTGGCCGGTGGGCAAGGGGCCGCGCCTTCGACGCCCCATCCGGGTGGTGTTCGGTGACCCCATAGCGGTATCTCCGGGAAAGACCGATCACCAAAGTCTGGAAGCTCTCACCAAGCAGCTCGAGGCTGCTGTAACCGCTCTTCTCCCTCCCGAGTATCACAGAAAGCCCATCGTTTAGATATTCTGTTTTTAGCATAAAAGCTTTTCGTGCCGACCCAGCGCTTGCAATTCCATGGCGAGCTGTGATAGACTTCGTCCCGAAGGGAAAACAAAGGAGGTAATGCTATGGCAAAAGCTGGAGCAAGGAAAACCAAGACCAAAGCGGACCTGATAGACCAGGTGGCCGCTGCAGCAGGTTTGAAGAAGAAGGACGCCAAGGCTGCCGTAGATGCCTTCCTGAGCAAAGTAGAAGACGCCCTCAAGTCCGGCAGCAAGGTGCAGCTTACCGGTTTCGGCACCTTCGAGGTGCGCAGCCGCAAGGCCCGCACAGGGGTCAAGCCCGGCACCACCCAGAAGATTAAAATCCCCGCTTCCAAGTACCCCGCTTTCAAACCGGGCAAGGCCCTGAAGGAAGCGGTCAAGAAGTAGGCACCCAGTCCCTTCCAATAGAGGAGGCCCCGGCCTCCTTTATTGCTTTGCCCAGGGCGCAAGCGCAAGGCGCCCAGCTTGGTTAGGATAGGGCCATGTTCCAAGGCAAGGTGGTGCTGGTCACCGGGGCTGCGCGGGGCTTGGGCCGGGCCATCGCAGAGGCCTTTGCACGGGAAAAAGCCCTGCTTGTGCTCTGTGATGTACGACCGGAGGGCCTGGAAGTGGCCAAGCAGCTGGGGGCCCTGTTCGTTTACGCCAACCTGGCCGAACCCAGCCACCGGGAGCGGCTGGTGGAGCAGGCCGTCAAGCAGTGGGGAGGGGTGGATGTGCTCATCAACAACGCTGCCATCGCCCCACCCGGCTCGGTGCTCAAGGTAAGCCTGGAGGAGTGGCAGCGGGCCTTGGAGGTAAACCTGACCGCCCCCATGCACCTTTCGGCTCTGGCCGCACGGGAAATAGCCAAGCGGGGTGGAGGGGCCATCGTCAACATAGCCAGCGTGCAGGGTCTATTTGCTGAGCAGAACAACGCCGCCTACAACGCCTCCAAAGGGGGTTTGGTCAACCTTACCCGCTCCTTGGCCCTCGACCTGGCTCCGCTGAACATCCGGGTCAATGCGGTAGCTCCCGGCGCAATCGCCACTGAGGCGGTGCTCGAGGCCATTCAGATGTCCACCCACCCTGAACTCACCCGACAGGACTGGGAAGACCTGCACGCCCTACGCCGTCTAGGGCGGCCCGAGGAGGTCGCCGAAGCGGTGCTGTTTTTGGCCTCAGAGAAGGCCAGCTTTATCACCGGGGCCATCCTCCCCGTAGACGGGGGCATGACCGCCAGCTTCATGATGGCTGGGCGGCCGGTCTAGGCCGTCGCGAATTCTGCGGGGGCGCAGCCGCTAAAACACAACGTTTTTTATCAAAAACCGCCACAAAGCGTTGACACTAACTCACAGGTGTCGCTATACTTGGCCCCAACCAAACGCACGTTAGCCCTGTCCAGTCAAGGTTTTCGGCAGGCGTACCAGGAGGCGCGGTGCAACTTCAGGTAGACAAGGTCACCCTAAGCTTTGGTGGTGTCCAGGCCCTGAGCCAGGTTTCGCTCGAGGTGGACAAGGGCGAGCTGGTTTCGGTCATAGGGCCCAACGGCGCAGGTAAGACCAGCCTTCTAAACTGCATCTCGGGCTTCTACCACCCCAGCTCTGGAAGGATTACCTTTGAAGGCCACGACCTGACCCACGCCCCACCCCACCTGGTCACCCGCTACGGCATTGCCCGGGCCTTCCAGAACATCGAGCTCTTTACCGGGATGACCGTGCTGGAAAACCTACTGATGGCCCGGCACACCTTCGGCCACTACAGCCTGTGGGACAACCTCTGGTTCTACGGCCGAGCCCTCCGGGTTAGCGTGGAAAACCGCCGCATTTGCGAGGAGATTATCGACTTCATGGAGCTCGAGCCCTACCGAAAAGCCTTGGTGGGCGACCTGCCCTACGGAGTGCGCAAGCGGGTGGAGGTGGCTCGAGCCCTGGCCCTCTCCCCCAAGCTACTGCTCCTGGACGAGCCGATGGCCGGCATGACCCTTGAGGAAAAAGAGGACATGGTGCGCTTTATCCTGGATATAAGGGCTGAGCGGGGCACCACGATCGTCCTCATCGAACACGACCTGGGGGTGGTGATGGACATCTCCGACCGCGTATATGTCCTCGATTTTGGACAGGTTATCGCCTCGGGCCTTCCAGAAGAGGTTAGCCGAAACCCAAGGGTGCAGGAAGCCTACGTGGGGGTGGAGCATGGGGCATAGACCTCAAGCCACTGCCGAGACCAAGCCACACGCCAGGAGGGGCCCCGGGCCCTGCTCTCAGGGGGTGGTCCTATGATGCCCTCCGGCTACGAGCTCAAAAGGTACACCCTCCCCCAAGTCCTGCGGCTACGGGCCCAACACACCCCCAGAAAGGTGGCGCTAAGGGAAAAGGAGTTCGGCATCTGGAACGAAATCACCTACCAGGACTACTACCGCCACGTGACCCACTTCGCCGCAGGGCTGCTGGCCTTGGGCTTTGAGCGGGGGGAGCGCCTGGCCATCATCGCCGACAACATCCCCGAATGGCTCTACGCCGAGCTAGGTACCCAGGCCGTGGGAGGCATCTCGGTTGGGGTTTACCAGTCCTCCTTACCCCCCGAAATCGCCTACGTGCTCGCCTACACGGGAACGGCCTTCGTGCTAGCCGAAGACCAAGAGCAGGTAGACAAGCTTATAGAGATCAGAGGCGAAATCCCCAGCGTCCGCAAGGTCATCTACGAAGACCCAAGGGGCATGCGGGCCTACCGGGACGACCCCTGGTTCATCAGCTACGAGGAGGTGGAGCGGCTGGGCGAGGCCTACCTGCAGCGCCACCCAACAGCGGTGGAGGAGCGCATCAACGAGGGGAATCCGGAGGATGTTTGCCACCTCTCCCTCACCTCCGGCACCACCGGCAGACCCAAAGCAGCTATGCTGCGCCACCGAAACCTTCTGCACATGGGGGTGGCCCTGCAGGAGGTAGACCCCCTAGAGCCCACCGACGACTACCTTTCCTTCCTGCCTTTTGCCTGGATTGGCGAACAGATGATGTCCGTGGGAATGGCCCTTGCAGGGGGGTTTGCGGTCAACTTCCCCGAATCCATTGAGACCGCCATGAACGACCTCAAGGAGATTGGCCCTCACGTGATGTTCAGCCCTCCCAGGGTCTGGGAGGGCACCCAAAGCCAAATCTGGGTCCGTATCTCCGAAACCTACGCCTTCAACCGCTGGGTCTACAACCAGATGCTCAAGATTGGCTACCGCGCTGCCGACTACCGCATGCGGGGTAAGCCCATGCCCATTGGCCTGCGAATCGCCTACTGGCTGGCCGACCAGATCATGTTCAAACCCCTGCGCGACCAGCTAGGCTTCCTGCGGTTGCGCCGAGCCTACACGGGCGGAGCCGCGTTGGGCCCGGATGTCTTTCGCTTCTACCACGCCATTGGGGTCAACCTGAAGCAGATATACGGCCAGACCGAAATAATCGGAATTGCTTTTGTACATCGCGACGGCGATGTGCGGGCCGACACAGTGGGGCTGCCCATCCCCGGCGGTGAGGTGAAGATCAGCGAGCGAGGCGAAATCCTCTGCCGGTCCGATGCGGTGGTGGCGGGCTACTGGCAAAACCCCGAAGCCACCGCCGAAACCTTCGCGGAGGGATGGCTGCACACCGGTGACGCTGGCTACCTCACGCCGGACGGCCATCTGGTGGTGATCGACCGGGTTTCGGACGTGATGCACACCAGCAGCGGCCACATGTTTAGCCCGCAGTTCATAGAGAACAAGCTCAAGTTCAGTCCCTACATCAAGGAGGCGGTGGTCTTTGGCCATCAGAAGCCCTACATCACCGCTTTCATCAACGTAGACCCCCAGACCGTGGGTAAATGGGCTGAAGACCACCGCATCGCCTACACCACCTATCTGGACCTCTCCCAAAAACCCCAGGTGGCTGAGCTGATCCGCAAAGAGGTGCAGGCCGTTAACGAGAGCCTCCCAGAACACCTGCGCATTCAGCGCTTCGTGCTTCTGTACAAGCTCTTAGATGCTGACGATGACGAGCTCACACGCACCGGAAAGGTGCGCAGGAAATTCATAGCCCAGCGCTATCAAGCCCTGGTGGAAGCCCTCTACAGCGGGGCCCAGCAGGTACGGGTGGAAACCGAGTTCAAGTACCAGGATGGCTCAATACAAAGGGTATCTACCGAGGTAAGCGTGCTCGAGACTCATTCCCACCAACCCTTGGTGGGGGTGTAGGGAGGATTGCGATGGACCTGGCACAGAACCTGATTTCCGGCGTCGCTGTGGGCTGCATCTACGCGCTGGCCGCTTTAGGCTTCGTGCTTATCTACAAATCCAGCCGGGTCATCAACTTTGCCAACGGGCAGCTCATCGCCATCGGAGCCTTTCTGGCCTACGCCCTGGCGGTCTGGGTTGGGCTTCCCGTCCTCCTGGCCATGCTCCTGGCCATGCTCCTTACCGCAGGTCTTGGCTTCCTGGTGGAGCGATTTTTTCTGCGCAGGCTGGTCGGCCAGCCCATCATCTCGGTCATCATGGTCACCATTGGCCTAGCCAGTGTCCTTGATGGGCTGATGTACCTGACCCCTTTTGGCTCAGGCAACTTCACCTTTCCCCAGTTCCTCCCCCCAGGCGGTCTAAACCTGGGAGGCGTCAGCATATCCTACCCCCAGCTCCTAGCTATTGGCTTCACAGTGGTCTTTCTCCTAATCTTCGGCTGGTTCTTCCAGCGGTCGATCCTGGGGATAGCCATGCGGGCCGTGGCCGACGACCAGATGGCCTCCATGAGCCTGGGTGTCTCGGTAGAAAAGGTCTTCGCCCTTGCCTGGGCGGTGGCGGGCCTCGCCGCCGCGTCAGCAGGAATTGTGGTCGGCGCGGTTTCCGGGCTCAACCAAGACGGGCTCATCGCCATCGGCCTGGCCGTCTTTCCAGCGGTAATCCTGGGCGGGCTTGACTCGGTACCGGGCGCCGTGGTGGGCGGTATCGTCATCGGAATCCTGCAGTCCCTCTCCACCGCCTACCTAGACGGCTTGCTGGCCCAGGTGGGGCTGGTGGGGGGTGGGTCGCAGTACGCGGTGCCCTTCGTGGTGCTCCTGATTATGCTCTGGTTCAAGCCACACGGCCTGTTCGGCACTGAAGAGATAGAGCGGGTGTAAGAGGAGGCAACATGCGCAACCCCTGGGCCCAGACCGGCAACTACCGCACCTCCTACGCGCAGGACACCACCATCTTCTTCAACTACCGCGAGATCCTCTCGGTTGGGCTGCTTCTGGTGGCCCTCTGCCTGCTTCCCCTGTTTCTGGAACGCTCGCAGGTGCTGGTGCTGAACTTTATCCTGATCTACGCCATCGCGGTGCTGGGGCTCAACATCACCACCGGCTACGCCGGGCTCATCAGCGTAGGGCAGGCCGCCTTCATGGGGGTAGGGGCCTACACCGTGGCCCTGAGCGCGCCCAGCCTGCCCTTCTGGCTCACCATTCCCCTAGGGGGACTGGTCGCGGCGCTGGCCGGGTTTCTGGTGGGGATTCCCTCGCTCCGGGTCAAGCACCTCTACCTGGCGCTGGCCACGCTGGCCTTCCAGGAGATCTTCGTCTGGGTGGTAGGGCGCAGCCCGGCCCTGGCCCAGGGCTCAGCCATTCCGGTGGAAATGCGCAACTTCCTGGGGCTGGAGATTACCTTCCGCAACCACAACTACTTCTGGTACTACGTGATTCTCTTCGTGCTGGTGGTGCTGGTGGTAGCTTGGCGTAACCTGTTGCGGGGCAAGTACGGCCGAGCCCTTATCGCCGTGCGCGACAACGACCGCGCCGCCGACGCTATGGGCATGGACCCAGGCCGCACTAAGCTCTTCGCCTTCGCTCTGGGGGCCTTCTATGGGGGGGTGGCTGGAGGGCTTCTGGCCTACATGCAGCGGGCGGTGGTGGTGGAGGAGTTCACCCTGGTGCGCTCGGTGGCCCTTCTGGCCATGGCCATCGTAGGGGGGCTGGGTACGGTGGTGGGCAGTATTCTGGGCCCGGCCTTCATCGAGTTCCTTAGGCTGGGGGTGGAGCGGCTTTCAGAGTGGATGAAGGCCAACCCCTTTATCCAGAGCATCACCCCGGCGGGGGTGGATGTGGCCTCGGCCCTGCTGCCGCTCTCCTTTGGCCTGGTGATCGTGCTCTTCTTGATGTTCGAACCCCGCGGCCTATACAACTGGTGGCGGCTGGTGCGCAGCTACTTCCGCAACTGGCCTTTCAGGTACTAACGGCAACCCCGCGTTTGCGCGCGTTGCGAAAGGAGGCAGCATGAAGCGAGCGATGACGTTAGCTCTGGCGGTAACCATAGGACTTCTGGGACTGGTCCTGGCCCAGGGACGCACGGTAACGCTGCTCTGGTCGGGAGCCATCACCGGGCCTACCTCGGATGTGGGCGGGCCCTACGCAGCCGGCATCGAGGACTACTGCCGCTACGCCAACGAGCAGAGGCTTATCCCCAACGTGACCCTGAACTGCATCGTGCGGGACGACCAGTACCAGAACCCCAACACCCAGCGCATCCTCGAGGAGGCCCTGGACCGCTCCAAGCCGGCCATCTACCTGGGCTACTCCACCGGGGCCATGCTCCAGCTCAAGCCCCTCATCCAGGAGGTCAAGCTGCCCACCATTCCGGCCTCAGCCCACATCGGCCTGATCGACCCCCCCAACAACCAGTACTTCTTCCTGCCGGTAAGCAGCTACTCCGAGCAGGTTGTGGCCCTGATGGAGTACATCAACCGCAGCGAGAAAAACGCCCGCATTGCCCTGGTGGTCAACCCCAGCCCCTTCGGCCGGGCGGTGGTGGACCACGCCCGGCGGGCCGCCCAGCGGCTCGGACAGACCATTGTCGATGTCCGAGAAGTTGGCGGCGGCAACCTGGACAACACCGCCCTCCTGCGGGCCTTGGATGCCGCCGGTGCGCAGTACATCATCCACCAGAACGTGGCCGGGCCGGTGGCCAACATCCTCAAGGACGCAAAGCGGCTGGGCCTTGACCGTAAAATCAAACAGATGGGGGCGGTCTATACCGGGGGCTCCGACCTGATCCGGCTGGCCGGCGACGCCGCCGAGGGCTACCTCTGGGCCAGCAGCTACTACACCCTGGACGAGAACACCCCTGGCATCGCCCTGCAGAGACAGCTTGCAACCCGCTACAACCGCAGCGCCGATATCCTGAACTCCACCAACTACACCGCTGGGATGCTGGCCGCGGCCATTGCTATAGAGGCCATGAAGCGGGCCGCGCAACGTTTCAGCGGCCGAATTGACAACGATACCGTCTACCAGTCCATCATCGGGATGAATGGCCCCAACGCCTTTAAGCCGGGCTTTGCGGTCTCCACCAAAGCGGGCATTGAAATTGACTTTACCCGCAGCGAGCAAACTGGGGCCGAGGGGCTTCGGGTGCTCGAGGTGCGGGGAGGCAAGTTTGTGCCCATCACCGACCCCTTCACCTCTGCCCTCTTCCGGCAGGTAAGAAACCCCTAAATCCCCCCAGGGCCGAAGGCAGCCCGCCTTCGGCCTTTGGTTTGGAGGCCGTATGCAGCCTGAGGATATAGGGCCCATCCTCCTCGAGGTCAACAACATCGAGGTGGTCTACAAAGACATCATCCAGGTGTTGCGGGGGGTTTCCCTCAAGGTGCCCGAGGGGCACATTACCGCCCTGCTGGGCCCCAACGGCGCGGGCAAGACCACCACCCTCCGGGCCATCTCCGGGCTCCTGGTGCCCGAGGATGGCCGCGTGGTCTCGGGGTCTATACGCTACCGCGGCGAGAACATCGCCAACCGGCCGCCTGAGGAAATCGTGCGGATGGGCATCGTACAGGTACCCGAAGGGCGGCGGGTTTTCAAACACCTCACCGTGGAGGAAAACCTCCGGGTGGGTTCCATCACCCGCCAGGACAGGGCCGTCAAAGAGGACCTGGAGCGCATCTACCACTACTTCCCGCGGCTCGCAGCCCTCAGGAACCGCCTTGCTGGCTACTGCTCGGGGGGAGAGCAGCAGATGCTGGCCATCGGCCGGGCCCTGCTGGCCCGTCCCCGGCTCCTGCTGCTGGATGAGCCCAGCCTGGGCCTGGCCCCCTTGCTGGTGCGGGAGATTTTTGACATCGTGGCCCAGATCAACGCCGAAGAGGGCGTAACCGTGCTGGTGGTTGAGCAAAACGCTCGGGTAGCCCTTTCGGTGGCCCACTACGGCTACATCATGGAGTCGGGGCGAATCGCTTTGGAGGGCACCCGGGAGTACCTGGAAGCCAATCCCGACGTCAAGGAGTTTTACCTGGGGGTGGCCAAGTCGGGGGGGCGGAAGAGCTTCAAAGAGGTCAAGAGCTACCGGCGCCGCAAGCGGTTTATGTAGGCTTTGCAACACAAGGTAGCTTTGGAATGGGCCCTATGCGCTAGTATAACCAGCATGAGCGAGGCCACGCTACCCACCAAAGAGGAAATCCTAGAGGCCCTCAAAGTGGTGCGGGACCCGGAGATTCCAGTCAACGTGGTTGACCTGGGTCTGGTCTACGACGCCCAAGTGAAGGAAGGGGGCATTGTGGACATTACCATGACCCTTACCTCCATCGGCTGCCCTGCCCAAGACATCGTGAAGGCCGATGCCGAAATCGCCGTGCTGCGCCTGCCTGGGGTGAACGCGGTCAACGTGGAATTCGTCTGGACCCCCCCCTGGACACCGGCCCGGATGACCGAGGAGGGCAAGCGCCAGATGCGGATGTTCGGCTTCAACGTCTGAGCCTAGGTCGGCTTGTGGGGCCCCAGGTACAGCGACGGGTCGGCCGGGTTGGCCGCAGCGAGCAGAACTTTGGCGAGCTCATCCTCCTCCAGCCTGAAAAGGGCGGCGAACCTCGAGGGCGGAACCACCGCCTCCCGAAACTCGCTAACCCCCTGCTCCAAGAAGTAGCGGGTGAGCGCATCCAGCGCCTTCACCCCCTGAGGGCCGAAGCGAGGACCAAAGGCATCCAGGGAAAGCACCCGACGCGCGCCTTCCCGCACATAGACCGCATAGCGCGCCTGGTCGCGCCGGTCCTGCCAGTCGGTGATGTAGGTAACCACTGCCTCTGGGAAGTTCACCCTTCTTAGGGCCTCCTTCAGGGCTGATAGACTCTCCTGAGGCGCACCCCGCAAACCCACGATCTCCATGCCCCAGATTCTAACCAGCTGTGGGTTCTAGACCCCGGGTGGCCCGCTACGGTTGCCACCGGGCAAGAGGCTATCCTAAAGAGCGAGGAGGTGTGTGTTGGGAAACCTGAGCGCTAGAGCCCTATGGACCGGGGTATTTCTCGTCCTGATCTCCACGCTGGCGGTGGCAGCCTCTAAGCCCACGCCTACCGCCCTCATACCAGGCCTCTTGGGGCTCCTGATAGCCCTGATGGGCATCTGGGCAAAAAGACGCCCGGACCAGGCCCGGCTGGCCCTGGGCCTCGCCCTAGGCCTCTCCCTGCTGGGCATCCTGGGCTCGCTCAGAGGGGTACCGGAGTTTCTGACCCTGCTCACTGGGGGTACTGTGGAGCGGCCGGTGGCCGCCATGGCCCAGTTCGCCACAGCATTCATATGCTTGGGCTTTGTGGTGCGCTACCTGGCGGAAAGGCGCAGGGGCGGATGAGCCTCCTCTGGCTCCACAGAACCCCGCAGGGTGTAGCCCGAGACGCCCTCCACCCGCGCCCAGACAGTCTGGCCCACCCGGGCTTCTCCAGCCAGCTCGGCCTCGTAGTAGTCCGGCGTATGGCCGTAGGCCCTATCCCCCCGGAAGCTCTCCACCAAGACCTCCACCCGACCCCCCAGGAGGGGACGGACCCGCTCCTCAGCCAGACGGCGGGCCAGTGCGGCGAGCTCCCGGTTCCGCCGCTTGCGCACCTCCACGGGTACCTGGGGCATTGAGGCCGCGCGGGTTTTGGGCCTGGGGGTGTAGGTAAACACATGCACCCGGCTGGGGCGAAGCTCCTCCAAAAAGGCCAGGGTCTCCCGGTGCTCGGCCTCGGTTTCGGTGGGCAGGCCCGCGATGACATCGGTGGTGAGGGCAAAACCCGGTATCAGGGCGTAAGCCCGCTCCACCAAGGCGCGGTAGTAGGCTCTGTCGTAGCGGCGGCCCATCAGCGCGAGGAGCCGGTCGGAAGCGGTCTGCAGGCTCAGGTGCAGGTGGGGGCGAACCTGGGGGGCATAGCGGCGAAGAACCTGCAGCAAATCCTCCCCTGTGTCCTCAGGCTCAATGGAGGAAAGGCGCACCCGGGCCCCCATCTGGGCCAGGGCCTCCACCAGCCCAGCGATGCCTCGGGGATGGCCCTTGTAGGAGCCCAGGCGAACCCCCGTGAGCACGATTTCTTGCACCCCAGCCTTCAGCAAGGCTTCGGCCTCCCGAAGAACGCCTTGGTAATCGCGGTGGCGCTCCCGCCCCCGCAAGCGAGGGATGATGCAGTAGGCGCAACCCGCGTTGCAGCCGTCCTGCACCTTGATAAAGGCCCGCACGTAGTTGTTCAGCAGGCCGCGCTCGCCCGCACCCCAGAACTCGTTGGGTGGGGTGGTCAGCGGGTCGGCAGGCAGGCCGAAGCGCTCGAGAATAATCCCCGGCAACTCGGCCTTGCGCCGGTTGGGCACCACCGCATCAGCCCCCAGCTCGGCCACCTGTTCGGGAGCCAGCTCGGCGTAGCAACCGGTAACCACGATAAAAGCGCCTGGGTTGGCCCGCCGGGCCCGGCGCACCTCCTTGCGGGCGTCGGCCTCGGCGCCGGTGGTAACCGCACAGGTGTTGATGACCACCAAGTCTGCCCCAGCCTCCAGCGGCACCACCCTGGGGTTCAAGGCCCCCAAAAGGCCCACCAGGGCATCCGATTCCACCTGGTTAACCTTGCAACCGAGCGTCCTTACAGCCAGCCGAAGCCCCTCCACCAGGGGCATTGTGGGGGAAGCGAAGCCCGGGGTCAAGGGTCGGCGTCGGTGATGATCAAGGAGGCTATGTCGTCGTCCTCCCCACCGGCCCACTCCTGACGGACCCCGGGAAGCCTGAGGAGCTGCGCGGGCCTTTGCCCGGCCTGCCCCTGGGAGCGGAGCACCCGCTTTTGGATGAGCCGCTCGAGCCCAGGGGTGGCCTGCTGGAGGCTCACGGGAAGGTCGAAGAGTTCGGAAGCCTGGACGGGGTAGACCGTCTCCAGGTAGCGCAAAGCCTCCAGCACCTCGGTTGCGGAGACCAGGTCCCGCCCAACCGCGCTGCGAAGGGGCTCAGAAGCCGGCTCTGGAAGATGGAGCACGTACAGGTCAAACCCCCCTTCGTGGCGGTGCACCCAAAGCTGCAGGACTCCCTGGGAAAAGGGCGTCTGGCCGGACAGCACCTGACCGGGCTGCAGTGTGTAGAGGGCCTCGGCAAGCGGGCGCATGGCTTCAGGGTAGCCAAGGCCGACGGGCCCCGGGGGGGCTTTCATGCGTTACGCAAGGGTCTAGCGTTAAGGCCTGGTAGCATGGGAAGGTGCTCACCCTCCCCGAGGTTTTAGCCGCATCCCAGCGAATCGCTCCCCACATCCACCGCACGCCGGTACTGACCAGCCGGGGGCTGGATGCCCTTTTGGGCAAGAGGCTTTTCTTCAAAGCCGAGCACCTGCAAAAAACCGGCAGCTTCAAGGCTCGAGGGGCTCTCAACGCCGCCTTGGAGCTACAAAACCCCAAGGGGCTCATCGCCGTCTCCTCGGGCAACCACGCCCAGGGGGTTGCCTACGCCGCAGGGATTCTCCGGGTTCCAGCCCTGGTGGTCATGCCCAGCGATGCCTCGCCCACCAAAAAGGCCGCCGCCCGGGCCTACGGGGCAGAGGTCTATGACCAGGGGGTCACGGTGGAAAACCGGGAGGCGGTGGCCGAAAAGCTGGCCGAGGAGACGGGCTACACCCTCATCCACCCCTTTGACGACCTCCGGGTGATGGCCGGGCAGGGCACCCTGGCTCTGGAGCTGCTGGAGCAGGCCCCCACCCTGGAAGCGGTCTTGGTTGCGGTAGGGGGCGGGGGGCTTATCTCCGGTGTGGCCACGGTGGTCAAGGCCCTGCGGCCCGAGGTGGAGGTCATCGGGGTAGAACCCGAAACCGCCAACGACGCCCAGCAGAGCCTGCAGGCAGGCCGGCGGGTCAGCCTGCCCCAAGCCCCCAAGACCGTGGCCGATGCGGTGCGCACGCTGGCGGTGGGGGAGCGCACCTTCCCGGTGATGCAGCGGCACGTGGACCGCATTCTGACCGTTCCAGACGAGGTCACCCTGCAGGCCCAACGCCTCATGATGGAGCGGCTCAAGCAAGTGGTGGAGCCCACCGCCGGGCTGGCCCTAGGACCGGTGCTGATGGGCTACCCACTCCCTCAGCGGGTGGCGGTGGTGGTGTGCGGGGGCAACTGGATGCCTTAGCGGAGGAGCCGCCCCAGCACCCCCTGCACCACCCGGCCCGTCTGGGCCATGAGCCGAGGGTCGGCGATGGTGTCGGTGGGGCGGTGGTAGTTGGGGTCAAGGCCCCGGAAGAAGAAGAGCACCGGCACCCCGGCCTGGGCAAAAGGCACGTGGTCGCTGCCCCCACCCGGCGCGCTGCCGCAGACCACCTGCACTGCCGCGCAGTCAACCAAGGCCCGCAGTTCGTTGCTGCCCCCGATGCCCAGGCTGCCGTTCACATCCACCCCCACCATGTCCAGGTTGAGCATGGCCCTAAGCCCCCTCACCAGCTCGAGGTTCTGCTCCACGAAGCGACGCGAGCCCCAAAGACCATCCTCCTCGCCGTCGAAGAAGATGAACCAGATGCGCTCGGAAAGGGGGTCGGCGGCCAGCTGGCGGGCCAGCTCGAGCACCGTCACCGTGCCCGAAGCGTTGTCGTTGGCCCCCGGGCTGCCCGGCACCGAATCGTAGTGGGCACCCACGATGGCCAGCGGGCTCTGGCCGCCCCGCCTGGCAATCACGTTGCGCCCCTGGACTTCCTCACTCACCATGCGCACGTCCAGCACGGCCCAGGCCCCGGCCTGGTTGAACAGCGCCTCGCCGTCGGTGCGGGAAAGGGTCGCGCCCGGAATGGGGCTTTCACCGCCAAAGGTGAAGCGGGTGCTGCTGGGTTCTTCGGTGACCAGAACAATGCCCAAAGCGCCCCGCTCGGCGGCCAGGCGGGCCTTCTCGAGGCCCGGAATTCCCCCCCGGCGCACCAGGGCAATGCGGCCTTGCAGGTTCAGGCCGGCAAAGTCTGCCGCCAGCCCCGCCCCCGGCACCACTGCCAGCGGCCCTTCCACCCTTCGGCCTGGGCTGCCCGATATGCCGTTCACCGGGAACGAAGCGCCGCCCACCACCAGGCTGGTGCCCTGGTCGCGGGTGCGGCTGTAGGTGAAGGGAAAAAACTCCACCGAGTACCCCACCCTGCGCAGCTCTCCCGCCAGGTACTCCGCCGCAGCAGCGGCCGCCGGGGTCCCGGCCACCCGCGGCCCCTGGGAGAGCAAGGCCTGCAGGTCGGCCTGCATCCGCTCGGTGGAAAAGGCCTGCACCAGCGCCAGCAGCCCCAGCGCCACCAGACCCCAAAAGGCTCTGGAAAGCAGGTTTCGGCTCATGCCCCATTCTTGCCACCCGGCGCATGAGTTAGATGGGCTCCAAGCACCTTACCGGTGCTCTTTAGAGCAATCTCGACCATGAGCCTTCTGACTTCAAGAAAAAACCCCCGCTGGGATCCAGCGAACCAGAGAAAATGCCCCCGAGGGTAGCGGGGCTCCAAACCCTGCGGCCCCGAGGGCCGCTCTTGACAAAAGCCGCGCGGTTGGTCTCCAGCAGGCCCAGGCTCAGGCCGCCGAGGAGGACGTAGGCCGCTCCGCGCATACCTACTCGTGGTAGCGGAAGCTGAACCCCTCCGGCCAGCGGAAGGGGTTGTACTCATCGGGCAGCAGGAAGGGGTGGGCGGCGTTCTGGATGTAGGGAATCTCCACCCAGCGCCAGGGCTCGCTCTGGCAGACCAGCCGCCCCCCCTCCAGCCGGGCGCTGACCCTGGTCCAGCTGATGAAGGAGTCCCGTGGGTAGTGGGAATCCCAGTTTGGATCGGTGCTCTGCAGCATGACCACCTCGTAGGGGGCCTCCCGGGGCGGGAGGGCGGTGATGAAGTCGGCACCGCCCAAGGCATTCATCTGGGCCACTCCATCCAGGTACAGGGTCTCCTTGCCCTGACTATCCAGCGCCAGGTAGAGGGCTGGGGGGGCCGGGGGGGCCAGGATGCGGCCCGGGTTGGGCTCGTCGTTCACCGGCGGCCCCAGGAACCACTTTGCGCCCGCCTGCAGGCAGTAGGGCTCGTGGGCCACCAAGCGGGGGCCGACCTCCCGCGCCCACAGCCTCGGCTTTCCGTTCTCGTCCAGCCGGTCGCTGAAGAAGAGGGGTGACTCCGCCGTGGGCTCCCGGTAGACCACCGTGGGGGTGAAGCGGAAGGTGTAGCTTCCGTCCGGCTGGAACTCGGCCTCCACGGTGCGCCGGGCCACCCACCAGGCCTCGGCCGGGTCGGGGCTGGACTTGTAGTAGTAGAAGATGTGGTGGCCGGGCTTGAGGTGGACGCAGCTGAGCGCCGTCCAGCCCTCCTCCCGACGGGGCTGGTGCCTCATCAGCAGCCCCTTGGCGCTCTTCTGGTCAGGCCTCTTCCCCACGAAGAAGGCGTACCAGCCCGGCTGCTCCCCGATGGTGTGCAGCAGGAAGCGGCCGTCGTCCTCGCAGGTGTCGTTGCGCCCCTCGGGGCTCTCGTCCATCAGCAGGATGCGCAGGACGGGGGCGCGCTCGGGCGAGGGTGGAGGGGCGGTCAGGCGGCCGAGCTCGTTGCAGCCAAAGAGGGCGGGCAGTAGCAGTAAAAGGATGAGATACCTGCTCATGCTTCTCAATTGTAGTGCCAGGAAGCGGGCGTCTCAGGTCAAAACCATCGGATCACTGCCGCCAACCGCGGCCCGCCCACCCGTTTTGGTTTGTGCCGGGTATGGGAAGTTACCCGGAAGGGTGAACACCCTAACCCAAATCTGTGCAACCGCTGGTTCTCCGAGCGCCGTTTGATTGTGGGCTGCGGGTTTCCTGCTGTGCGTTCCACTGCCAGAAAAACGCCCTCCACGCCGCCACGCAAAAAGGGGGGGCTTGCACCGGGGTTTGTAAGGAAATCCCCGTACAATCGCCTGGTGCAGCCGCCGGCCTCGCTCGAGCGCGACGCTTCGCGCTGGTAGGCATCCTGGCGGTGAACCTGGAAATCTTCGCCGGGGTGGGCCTGTACGCCGCCCTCCACGGGGCCTCGCCTGGCTACCAGCTGGGCCGCGAGGTGCTTTTTCTTTAGCGGCAATTTCTACACCATCTTCTCGATTCTGTGGGCTGGGCCTGCTGCAACACCGGCGCTTTGTGGAAGCGGGCCTGGATGCACAGAAGCCACTCCGCCGCCATCTGGGCTGGCTGCTGGGGGTGGGGGCGCTGCACGGGGTGTTTGGAACGAGCTTTACAACAACGAGGTGATGCGAAGCAGGGGGTTCTGGGCGTGACCTTGCAGGTGGTCCTGAGCCGCTGGTGGCTGGCGCACTTTGGGCAAGGACCGCTAGAACGCCTCTGGCGGAGCTTCACCTACCGCGCGTGAAGCCCGCCGAGGCGCTGTTCCCAGCCAGACTAGAGCAACCCCGCCTCGCGCAGCAGGCGCAGGGCAGTCTCGAGGGGCAGCTTCTCAAAGTCTACCTTGGGGCTCTTGGCCACAGCCTGGTTGAGGGGCAGCAGGCTGCTGCTCAAGACCACCCCCCGGCCTACGGGATACTCGATGATCTCGCTGGTGAAGAACTGCTGAGCCTTAGGCGAGAGCAACCAGAGCAGGAAGCGGTTAGCGGCCTGGATGTTCTTGCTGGTCTTGAGAATGCCCGCCCCGGTTACCAGAGCCAGGTTGCCCGCGTCCCCATCGGCGAAGTAGTAGGTCCCAATCTGCTGACCGGCCCGCACAAAGCGCTGGATGTAGTAGTGGTTGGTGGAACCCAGGTCAATCTCCCCCGAGCGGATGGCCTCCATCATGGCCGGGTTGGAAGGGTAGGCCTTGGGCTCCAGGGCCTTCATCTCGGCCAGCCACTGGCGGGTGCGGGCCTCGCCAAACTGCAGCACCATGGCCGCGATCATGTCCTGGAAGCTGCTGTAGGTAGGTGTCCATCCAATGCGGCCTTTGTACTGGGTTAGCTTGGGCAGGTCCAGGATGCTCCTGGGCAGCTCCTCGGGCTTAACCTTGGCCGGGTTGTAGGCCAGCACCCGCAGGCGCACCGTCAGGGGCACCCACTGCCGGCTGGCCGGCAGAAACGCCGTCACCCGTTGGGCAATGGGGTCGGGTACCCGCAGGAACAGCCCCCGCTCGGCGGCCACCCCCAGGGCCCCCGCCGTGTTGCCCCAGAAAATATCGGCTGGGCTGCGGCTTCCCTCCTCCTGCAGGGCCGCTAGAATCTCCGCATCCCGACCGTAGCGCACATTAACTTTGATGCCGGTCTCTGCTTCAAACTGCCGGACCAGAGGCTCTACCAAAGCCTGACCCCGTCCGCTGTACACGGTGAGGGTTGCTTGCTGAGCCTGAGCCAGGCTCGCAAAGGCCAGGGCTGCTCCAACCAGAACCGATTGCAGTTTCACTTTCCACCTCCTGCAAAAATTTCAAGTCGTTGCCGACTCCAGGGTGAGTCTACGGACCGGCCTGGCAAATGTCAAGTATTCCAATCGGATTTACTAACTTTTTGAAAACAGGACCTATTCGCATTAGGCCCATGCCCAGGTGGTCCAGCCGCCGGGCAGCACCTCCCCCATCCCTAAAAGCGCCTCACTCGAGGGTCCGCAGCGCCGCGGCAGCCTCCTGGAAGCCCGGCCGGTACCCCAACGCCGCCCGGAGGTCGGCCCTCGCCCCTCGCAGGTCCCCCAGCGCCCCCCGAGCCCTTCCCCGCCAGTAGAGGCTCTCCTCGTGGTCCGGGGCTCGAGCCAGCACCCCATCGGCCAGGGCCATGACCTCCGCGTAACGGCCTGAGCGGTAGTAGGCCTCGTAAGGGCCAAACTGGTACCAGAGCATCCGCCAAGGCCAGCCAAAAGCCCCACCCCCCACAGGACGGGGGTCGAGGCCCCGGTCTGGCGGCATCCGGCGGGAGCGGTCAAAGGCCAAAGCGGCGTCCTGGGGCCGTCCCAGCGCCAGCCAGGCGCTGCCTAGGTTGAACCAGGGAAAAGGGCTGGGAGGGCCCTCCCGAATCTCCTGCTGGGCCCGCTCTGCGGCCAAGCGAGCCTCAAACCCCACCCGCCGCCGCTCCCCTAGTACGGCCCAAAGCCGCTCCTGGTGAGATTTCGGATAGACCACCAAGTAGGTCCGGCCAAAAACCCGCCAAAGCCGGTCCAGCTCGCCGTAGGGAAGGAGAACCCGGGGGCCGAGGTAGCTGTCCAGGGCGTGGAAGACCCTCCGGGCCCGGTCGTAGCCCACCAGCAACCGGTAGTGCCCCATCCCCCCATGATCGGGGGTCACAAACCAGGTCTCCACAACCACCGGAAAGCCCGCCCCAAGGAGCCGCTCGAGGAGCCCCCAATCCCCGGCCACCCCCTGGTGGGCGCCGAAACCCAAGCCCCGGGCGTAGGCCACCATCTCCTCTGGGCTCACGTTCTTGTCATTGGGGTTGGGCTTCAGCACCGGGGCGATCTGGTACTGGGTCTCAGGACGCCCCCAGTAGCTCAGGGCCATCCCCAAGGTGGCCGGACCGCAGTTGTTGAAGCGCTGGTACTCGTGCCGAATACCCCTCAACAAGAGGGCCTCCTGGGCCTTGGCCGCGGGATAGGCCAGCAGCGCCCCAAGGCCCCACAACACCCAGAAGGGCAACACCCTCCCAGTATAGGCCCAGGCTGGCTCAAGGGGACCGGGTACCCCTACCTAGCCGCGCTGAAGGCCTGCCGCCTCCACCAGGGACTCTTCGCTGGGCCAACGGCCCGCTTTCAGCTCGCGAAGCAGGTACTCGCTCATGCGACCCAGGGCGTCACGAACCCTGCGCCACTCCGCCAACTCCCTTCCGCTAGGGTCTGGAAAGGAAACGTGCCGCCTCTGGGTCTGGGCCGGGTAGGCAGGACAACGCTCAGCTGCCGCATCGCAAACCGTGAGGACAAGGTCAAAGTTCCAGGGGTCGGGCAGTTCAAACAGGGTCTTGGAGGTATGGCCGCTCAGGTCTATGCCCACCTCGGCCATCACCGATACCGCCTCGGGCTTGACCCGCGTCTTCTCCGTTCCTGCCGAGAAAACCTGGGCAGGAAGCCCTATCTGCTCCGCCCAGTGGCGCAGCCAACCCTCGGCCATCTGGCTGCGGGCCGAATTGTGGGTGCAGAGGACCAGGATTCTCACTGAGGTTATTATTAGACACTTTTTTTCACGGCAACGTCAGGCGGTCGGCCCGCTTTGAGTTCGGAGGCCCCAGGGAGGGCACGCACAGGGCAATTTCCGAGCCGCATTGCTCCCACCCCCAGCGCGGTGTTACGATTCGGCCAGCATGAAACTTACCGTGGTCAACCACCCCCTGGTGCAGCACAAGCTGGCCATTCTGCGGGACAAAAACACGGGGAACAAGGAGTTCCGCGAGCTCGCAGAAGAGGTGACCCTGCTGCTGGCCTACGAGGCCATGCGAGACCTCGAGCTCGACCCCGTCACCATAGAAACGCCCCTTACCACCATGACGGCCCACATGCTCTCCGGGAAAAAGCTGGCGGTGGTGGCCATCCTTCGGGCCGGGCTGGTCATGGTGGACGGCATTCTCAAGCTGGTGCCAGCGGCCAAGGTGGGGCACATCGGGCTCTACCGGGACCCTGAAACCCTCAACCCGGTGGAGTACTACTGCAAACTGCCCTCCGACATCGCCGAGCGCCGGGTCTTCCTGCTCGACCCCATGCTGGCCACTGCAGGCAGCGCGGTGCACGCTCTTTCTGTCCTAAAGCACAAGGGGGCCCAGCAAATCAAGCTCATGAGCATCATCGCCGCTCCGGAAGGGATAAAGCGCGTCCAGGAAACCCATCCCGACGTGGAGATTGTGGTCGCCGCGGTGGACAGCCACCTAAACGACCACGGCTACATCGTGCCGGGCCTGGGCGACGCGGGGGACCGCATCTACGGGACCCGGTGAAACCCTCTCTCACCGGAGGGGAGTAGCCTCACCTGGGGCTTAGAATGACAGAGTTCCTCAAAGCCATCGGCATTGCCAACCCCGGAGGCACTGGCTGGCTCACGGTGGTCTTCACCTTCGTGGCGGCTTGGATAGTGACCTGGCGCTTCATCCCACGGGTGCGCCAGTTTGCGCTCAAGGTAGGCTGGGCCGACCACCCCAACGCTCGGCGGCTCAACAAGGAACCCCTGCCCAATGCGGGAGGGCTGGCCATCTTCGCCGGTGTGGTGGCGGCTCTGGTCGTAGCCACCGCCCTGCGGCCCATCCTCATTCAAGAGGTGCAGGTGCAGGTGCTGGCCATCCTCTTGGGGGGGTCCATCCTGGTTCTGGTGGGCTTTGTGGACGACCAGTTTGGCCTGCCGCCCCTGTTTCGGTTGCTTGTGCAGCTCCTAGCAGCGTTGCTGTTGGTGGCGGTAGACATCCGCTTCCACGCGGCTTTCGGCACCGCCCTAGACCCCCTGCTGGGCATCCTGCTCACCTTGGTCTGGGTCGTCGGTATCACCAATGCGGTCAACCTGATGGACGGGGTGGACGGCCTGGCCGGAGGGGTAGCCTTTATCACCGCCATGAGCCTTCTGGCCGTCTCAGCCCAAAGCCCCCAGTGGGCCGCGGCCACCCTGGTGCTGTCCGCTTTGGCTGGGGCCGCACTGGGCTTTTTGCGGCACAACTTCTACCCATCCAAAATCATCATGGGCGATGCCGGAGCCTACTTTTTTGGGTATGTGCTGGCCGCCACTGCGCTTTTGGGCAGCCTCAAGCTCACCACTGCCTTCTCCTTGGTGCCCACCGCGCTTTTCCTGCTCTTGCCGATTCTGGACACCACCCAGGTGTTCGTGCAGCGGCTTTTGCGGGGGCAAAACCCTATGGCCACCCCTGGCAAGGACCACATCCACCATCGGCTGCTGGCCCGGGGCTTCTCCCAGCGGCGCACCACCCTGACGCTTTGGACCATCACCCTGCTGTTCAATCTGCTGGCCATGCGGGTGCAAGGCCTAAGCCCCCTGGTCATAGGGGTAACCGCTCTGGGCACCGCCCTGCTGCTGGGGTTTACAGTCTGGCGAAAGCTCCGGGCAGTATGGAAAGAAGCTGAAGGAGCGGCCCACCCCTAAGGGGCCTTGCACCCTTGTGAGGGCAGGGCAACCCAAGCGCCGCCCTTGTCGCGCGGAAGGGGTGCAGCCGTCGGGATAACCGCACGAGAAACCCCAAAAGCGCATGAGGGGCGCAGGGGAAAGGGGGAAGGCAGCCCCGGAGGCCTAGCCACCACGGCTATAATTCACCTGTGAAGGTCGGAATTGTGGGCTCGGGCATGGTGGGCAGCGCCGCTGCTTACGCCCTCGTCCTCCTTGGGGTGGCGCGGGAAGTGGTCCTTGTGGACCTGGACGAGGCCTTGGCCCGGGCCCACGCGGAGGATATCCTCCACGCTACGCCCTTCGCCCACCCGGTGTGGGTGCGTCAGGGAGGTTACGCAGACCTGGAGGGGGCCAAGGTGGTGATCCTGGCGGCGGGAGTGGCGCAGCGGCCCGGGGAGACCCGGCTCCAGCTTTTGGACCGGAATGCCCAGGTGTTCGCGCAGGTCGTGCCCAAGGTGGTGCGCGCGGCCCCAGAGGCGGTGCTCCTGGTGGCCACTAACCCCGTGGACGTGATGACCCAGGTGGTCTACCGCCTTTCCGGTCTGCCTCCCGGGCGGGTGGTGGGTTCGGGAACCACCCTGGACACTGCCCGCTTCCGGGCGCTTTTGGCAGAGCACCTTTGGGTCTCGCCCCACTCCGTACACGCCTATGTGGTAGGAGAGCACGGGGATTCCGAGGTCCTGGTCTGGTCCAGTGCCCAGGTAGGTGGGGTGCCCTTGGGCGCCTTTGCCGAGGCCAGGGGGAGGCCCCTCACGGAGGCGGTCCGGCGGGCGGTGGACGAGGGGGTGCGGCAGGCCGCCTACCGTATCATCGCCGGCAAAGGGGCTACCTACTACGGCATCGGGGCGGGCTTGGCCCGATTGGCGCGGGCCATCCTCACCGACGAGAAGGGGGTCTACACGGTGAGCGCCTTCACCGAAGAGGTGGAGGGGGTGGCCTTGTCTCTGCCTCGCCTCCTTGGGGCCCAAGGGGTGGAGGCCACCCTCCGTCCCCCTCTGGCCAAGGAGGAGCAGGATGCGCTTTGGCGAAGCGCGGAAATCCTGAAGGAGGCGGCAGCTACTCTTGGGTTCTAAAGCCTCCCCCAATTCTCCACCGAAAGGCAGGGGGCACGGTCCCTTCTGCAAGCCAAAGCACCACCTCAAAGGGTTTCCCCCACCGGGGCCAATGTCCCCAAAGCCACAAGGCTCGGGCCACCTCCGGCAAGACTGCTCCAGCAGATGGAAGGAGTAGAGGTTTCGGCCTGGGGAAAGCCTCGTTCTCCGCGTGCTCTTTTTGTCGGTGCGGGGCTCTGCGGTTTGGGAGCACCTCACACGTACTGCTTGGTGAGGGTTTTTCCCTGGCGAACCTCCCCCAGAATAGCCCGGTAGCGGCAGGCCAGATTCTATTGGGCTTCCGGTCAGCTCGAGGCCGAGGTGTAGCTCCTAAGAGCCACCCGCCACAAAAGTCGGGACAATCCCAACAAGCCCAACGCCAGCCCCACGGACAGCGCCAGGCTCGAGGCGCCCAACCGTCCCAGCACCGCCTCAGCCGGAACGGTGGTCAGGAAAGCCACCGGCACCACAAAGGTAAAGACGAACCGGTAGGCTGGCGGAAAGGCCTGAATGGGAAAGCGTCCCGCCTCCAGAAGAGCCCTGAGCACCTCTACGGCGTTGGCAACCTTCACAAACCAGATGCTGCTCGAGGCGATGACGAACCACAAGCTGTAGAGGATGAGCATTGCCAGGAGCAGAAGGCCCAAGCCCAGCAGGTAGTCCAGCGGTCCAAGCCCCAGCCGCACCCCCGCGTACAGCCAGAGGCCCAGGCCTATGAGAAGGTCGGTAAGACCCCAGGGAGAAAGGCTCCGGCAGGAAAGCCAAAATTGGCTGTCTATGGGCTTCAGCAGGACAAAGTCCAGGGTCCCTTTCTGCACGTGCTCCACAATACGGCCGAGGTTGGGGTACAAAAGCACAGAGGAAAAACCATCCAGCATCAAAAAGGCCGACAGAACCAAAAGAGCCTCCTCAAACCGCCACCCTCCCGGCTGGTAGCCGCCCTGGTACAGCAGCGAGATACCGAACAGGCTACCCAAGGCCCCCCCAACCGCAGAAAGGGCGGCGAGCGAAAAGTTGCTGCGGTACTCCAGCTCCGCTGCCAAAGACGTACCCCAAAAACGCCACAGCACCCGCAGGTAACGCACCCCCATAGTCTACCCATCCGGCCCTCTGCACCCCTTGCCCCCAGGCTGGGCCCGATGTAGTTTTGGTGTATGCCCCGCTAGGGGCCGAAAGCTCGAGCCGCTCTCGGTGGCTGGGCGCGTAGTCCAGCCTTAAAGTGGGGAAGTCCGGTGAGAATCCGGCACTGTTGCGCAGCGGTGTGGGGCGCTGGAGCGCCCCGAGTCCGAATACCTGCCGAGAAGTCCTCCGGAGCCGCAACGGAGGACTCCCGCGCATCACGGGAGAGATACGGGGTTCCCGTTCTCTTGGGCCTTTGCCCAGCGAAATCCAAGCTCGAGCTTCAGGGAGCCAAAATGAAACGTGTGTTTTCCCTCCTTCTGGCGTTTGTCCTAAGCCTCGCTCTAGCCCAGTTTCCCCTCACCCTCACCGACGATCAAGGCCGCAGCATCACGCTGCAAAAACCGCCCCAACGCATCGTGACCATGCTGCCCTCGGCCACGGAGACCATCTGCTCGCTTTCTGAAACGGCCTGCAGGCGCATTGTGGCCACCGACCAGTTCTCCAACTGGCCGGAGCAGGTAAAAAGCCTGCCCAAGGCCGGCGGCCTCATCAACCCCAACCCCGAGCTGATCGTCTCCCTCAAGCCCGACCTGGTCATTGTGAACTCGGCCCGGCTGGTGGAGCCCCTGGAGCGGGCCGGCATCCCGGTCTACATCACCCGCCCCCAGACCTTTGCCGACATCTTCCGCACTGCCCGGGTCTACGGCGAGATGCTGGGCATGCGGGCCGAGGCCGAGCGGCTGGTGGCCCGCATCCAGGCTGAGGTGTTCGCCCTGGAAAGCCGCGCCGCCAAGGCTAAGGAACGCCCGCTGGTCTACTACGAGATCGACCCCACCCCCTACACCGCTGGACCGGCCTCCTTCATCGGTACGCTCATCGAAAAGGCCCGTGGCCGAAACATCATCCCTGCCGAGCTGGGCAACTTCCCCAAGATCAACCCCGAGCTGGTGGTGCAGCGAAGACCCCAGGTGATCGTGGTCACCCACCCCGAGGTGGGGGGCATCCGGAACCGCCCCGGCTGGGGGACCATCCCTGCGGTGCAGCAGAACCGCATCTGCGCCTTCAGCGGGGAGGCCACCGACCTGCTCTCCCGACCCGGACCCCGGGTGGCGCAGGGGCTCAGGCTCCTGATTGAGTGCTTCCACCCGGAGCTGAAGTAGGCCATGCAAGGCCGCCTGAGCCCCACCCAGAGGTGGACAGGCCTGCCCTTTGCAGCCCGGCGCACCCTCACCTTCACCGCCCTGGCCCTCCTGTTAGGCGCGGCGCTGGTCCTGGGGGTAGGCCAGGGGGCCGTCTACGTCCCCCCGCTCGAGGTGCTCCAGGCCCTCCTGGGCCAGCGCGAAAACCCCATCGTCACCGAGCTCCGCCTGCCTCGGGTGCTGGGAGCCATGCTGGTAGGGGCGGCCTTGGGCCTGGCCGGGGCCGCCTACCAGGGCCTTTTCCGCAACCCCCTGGCCGACCCCTACCTGATGGGGGTGGCCGCCGGGGCTTCCTTCGGCTTCACCCTCACCCTGAGCCTAAGCGGTGCGCTGGCCGGCTTCGGGGCGGGCCTCTTCTTCTCCAGCCTGCCCACCACAGCGGCGCTGGGGGCCTTCCTGGGGGCCCTTCTCGCGGTCTTCCTGACCCTCATCCTGGCCGGTGGGTCCAGAAGCGGACAGCACCTTATCCTGGCCGGGGTGGTGGTGGGCAGCGTGCTCACCGGCTTCTCCACCCTTCTTCTGCTGCTGGACACCGACCGCATCCGCGAGGTCTTCAGCTACACCCTGGGAAGTCTAGCCTTCATGGGTTGGCGAGGGGTGGGTCTGCTCTCTGCGGGGCTGGCCTTCGCGATGCCCTTGCTTTGGGGGCTGGCCCGGGCCCTGAATGCCCTGGCGCTTGGGGAGGAGACCGCGCGAAGCCTGGGCCTGCCCCTTTCGGCCCTTCGGTTGGTGCTGATTGGCCTCTCCACACTGCTCACCTCACTCTCGGTGGTGCACGCCGGCATCATCGGGTTTGTAGGCTTTGTAGCCCCCCATGCCCTCCGGCAGCTCGTGGGGGGGGATTACCGCTACCTGCTCCCCGCCTCGGCGCTGGGCGGGGCCCTGCTGCTGGCCCTGGCCGACTGGGCTGCGCGGGTGGTGGTGCGGCCCGCCGAGCTTCCGGTGGGGGTGATCACCACCCTGCTGGGCGGGCCTTTTTTCCTCTATTTGCTTTGGCGGGCCCGGCGGGGCCTCCAGTGGGGGTAAAGATGGAACAGCCCAAACGGGAAAAACCCTACCAAAAGCCCACCGGCCCCCGGCGGGGGCTGGTCCTGGTCTACACTGGGGAGGGCAAGGGCAAAACCACCGCCGCCTTGGGGCTGGTGCTCCGGGCGGTGGGGCGGGGCTACCGGGCGCGCGTCTTCCAGTTCATGAAGCACGAGCGCGCAGCCTTCGGCGAACACCGCGCCCTGGAACAGCTCGGGGTGGAGATTGAGGGCCTGGGCGACGGGTTTAGCTGGAAGTCCAAGGATTTGGAAAAGTCGGCGGCGCTGGCCTACCAGGGCTGGCAGAAAGCCCGTGCGGCGCTTTTCTCGGACTACTTCCTGGTTGTCTGGGACGAGATCAGCTACCCCCTGCGCTACGGCTGGGTGCCCCTGGCCGAGGTGCTCGAGGCCCTGCGGCAGAGGCCCCAAGGGGTGCACGTGGTGCTCACCGGGCGGGGCATGCCGCAGGAGATCCTCGAGCTGGCCGACACCGTGAGCGAGGTGCGCAAGCTCAAGCACGCCTTCGATGCGGGCATACCGGCCCAACGGGGGATTGAGCACTGAAGCCCATGAACCTATACCGCCAAAAAGTCCTGCGCCCCGATGGCCGCCCGGTGCACCTGGTGCAGAAGCGGGGCCACCTGAGCTACTGCTACACCGGCTGCTGCTGCGGCCACACCGAGCGGGGCTACGCCCCGGTGCCCGCCGAGGTCTACAAGGAGGAGTGGCTGCGGCGCAAGCTGCGCAACGTGGTCCATCTGACCAAAGGGGGCTGCCTGGGGCCCTGCACCCTGGCCAACGTGGCGGCACTGGTTTTTGACGGGCGCTCGGTCTGGTTCCACTCGGTGAACACCCCCTGGCAGGTGCGGCTCATCTTCGACTACATCGAGAGCATGCTCCAGGCCGACCGCTTCCTGCCCCCCCCGCCCGAACTCGCCGAGTACGCCTTCAACTTCTACGACTGGGAGGCCCGGGGTGCGGTGGCTCAGCCCCCTTCCGCGCCCACCGAGGCCCCTCAAGCCCTCTCAGGCCTCGCCCTGCTGAGCCATGCCGACACCGACCTGCTGGCCCTGGAGGCGGCCAAAGGCCTGCTGCCCCCGGGCTTCCCGCCGGTGCTGGGCCTGAGCCTCAACCAGCTAAAAAGCCCCGAGCAGATGGGCCTGTGGCTCCAGGGCCCTCTGGGCCGGGCCCAGGTGGTGGTCCTGCGGCTACACAGCTCGCCCGAACGGGTACCCGGCCTGGAGGCCCTTCAGGCCCACGCCCAGGCTCACGGGCAGCAGCTTTTGCTCGTAAGCGGCCTGGGGGAACTCTCCCCGGAGCTGGCCCGGCTCTCCGACGCGGGCCCGCTGACCCTTCGGGAGGCCACCGCCTACTTGTCGGCGGGTGGAGTGGACAACCTGGTGGAACTCCTCAAGTACCTCTCGGATACCCTGCTGGGAAGCCGCTACGGGCACGCCCCCCCAATCCCCCAACCCGAGCACGGCATCTATCACCCCCGCCTGCCCCAAGGGGCCACCCTGGAGGACTGGGAGGGAATCCGCGACCCCAACCGCCCCACCGCCGGCCTGCTCTTCTACCGGGCCCACTACCTGTCGGGAAACCTGGCCTTTGTGGACGGTCTGGTAGGGGCCCTGGAAGAGCGGGGAATGAACGTCCTTCCCGTCTACACCTCCTCGCTCAAAGCCATGGAGATGGGCTTTCCCGTGGCGCTCAGCTTCTTAGAAGGGCGCGTGGATGTGCTCATCTCCACCCTGGTCTTCGCGCTGGGGGAGGTTCGGGGGGGCGCCATCACCCCACCGGGGCAGGGGGTGGGGGCCTTCGCCCGGCTTGGGGTGCCGGTCCTACAAGCCCTGACTCCGGGAATGCCCAAGGGAGCCTGGGAGGTGAGCCAAAGGGGGCTCAACCCCCTCGAGACCGCCATGGGGGTGGCCCTGCCGGAGTTTGACGGCCGGCTGATTGGGGTGCCCATCAGCTTCAAGGAGCAGGGCCAAGCAACCCTCTACATTCCCGAACCCGAACGCATGGAGCGCACCGCTGGCCTGGCCGCGCGGCTCGCGGCGCTGCGGCGCAAACCCAATGCGCAAAAACGCATCGCCTTTGTGCTCACCAACTCAGGGGCCAAGGCCCAGATGGTGGGCAACGCGGTGGGCCTGGATGCCCCTGCCTCGCTGCTGCGCATCCTACGGGCCATGCGGGCCCGCGGCTACGACATCCCCGAGCTGCCAGAAAACCCCACAGCCCTCATGGAGGCCCTACTGCGGCGGGGCAGCTACGACCCGCAGCACCCCCTAGACCCTCAGCAGGCCTTCCGCATCCCCCGCTCGGACTACCTGCGCTGGTTCAGGGGCTTTCCCGAGGCCCTGCGCTTCCGCATGGAGGACTTCTGGGGCACCCCGCGCGAGCGGGGCTACACCCTGCGCCAGGGGCGTCCCAGGACCGACAAGAAGACCCTGAGCAAGGAGCTCAGGCGGCTGGGCACCCCGAAGCTGGACGAGGAACCCTACAGCGACGAGGAGAGCTACTGGGTGGCGGGCCTCGAGCTGGGCAACGTCCTCATCGCCCTCCAGCCCCCCCGGGGCTACGGCCTCGACCCCGACGCCATCTACCACACCCCCGACCTACCCCCCACCCACCACTACGCGGCCTTCTACCGGTGGCTGGAGGAGGGCTGGGGGGCCGATGCCATCGTGCACCTGGGCAAGCACGGCACCCTGGAGTGGCTCCCCGGCAAGGGGGTGGGCCTCTCGGCGGCCTGCGCCCCCGACGCCCTGCTGGGCGATCTGCCCCTCTTCTACCCCTTCATCCTCAACGACCCTGGCGAGGGCACCCAGGCCAAACGGCGGGCCCACGCCGCAGTGGTGGACCACCTACCCCCACCCCTGACCCTAGCCGAGACCTACGGCCCCCTGGCGCGCCTGAGCGAACTGGTGAACGAGTACTACGTCCTGGAGAAGCTGGATCCCAGCAAGCTACCCCTTCTGCAGCAGGAAATCTGGCAGCTTCTGGAGGAGACCCAGCTCAAGGCCGACCTCGAGCTGAAAAACCTGCTCAGCGCTGACCACGGCGACCACAAACACGAGTGGGACGAGACGCTCACCCCTGAGGGCATCCCCTCCACCCTGGCCGAGATGGAAGGGCGCCAGGTGGCCCACCTGCTGGAGGACATCGAGGGCTACCTATGCGAGCTGGGACTGGCCCAGATCCGCAATGGGCTGCACACCCTGGGCGAACTGCCCCCCTTCCCCGAAACGCTCAGGGCCCTCACCCGGCTGCCCAACGGGGGGGTACCGGGCTGGCTCCCCACCCTGGCCCGGGCCTACGGCTTCCAGCTGGACGGGCTCCTGGAGCGCATGGGGGCCCGCCTGGACCCCCCCCACCCCCTGGGCCGGAGCCACGGCCAGGTGCTGGAGGGCCTCGAGCACCTGGCCTTGCGGCTTTACGAAGCTTTGGAGGAGGAAGGCTTCGACCCCGGCAAAGTCCCCGGTATTCTGGCCCAGACGCTGCCCGAAGGGTACGACGTGGGGGCGCTGGCCGAGCTGGAGGAAACCCTGCGCTTCGCCTGCAACCTGGTAGGGGTTCTGGAGCGCACCGACGACGAGATCGAACACCTCTTGCTGGGGCTGGAAGGCGGGTACATCCCAGCCGGCCCTGCTGGAGCCCCCAGCCGCGGGCAGGCTCACGTCCTCCCCAGCGGGCGCAACTTCTACGCGGTGGACCCCCGGGCCCTGCCCTCCCCGGCGGCCTGGCGGGTGGGCGAGCGGCTGGCCCGGGAAACCCTGGAGCGCTACCTGAAGGAGACCGGGCGCTACCCCGAGATGGTGGCCCTCTCGGCTTGGGGCACTGCCCAGATGCGCACCCAGGGCGACGATGTGGCCGAGGTGCTGGCCTTCCTGGGGGTGCGCCCCCGCTGGCACCCCCTGAGCCGGCGGGTTGAGGGGCTGGAGGTCATCCCTCTAGCCGAGCTGGGCCGTCCCCGCATCGACGTGACCCTGCGCATCTCCGGCTTCTTCCGCGACGCCTTCCCCCACCTGATAGAGCTTCTGGACGAGGCTTTTGAGATGGTCATGCACTTGGACGAAGACCCCGAGCAAAACTACCCCCGCAAGCACTACCTGGAGGCCTTGCAGCAGTGTGGCCCGGAGGCGTGTGGCCTGGCCGAGGCCCAGGCCCGCTGGCGCATCTTTGGCTCCAAGCCGGGGAGCTATGGGGCGGGGATGCTGCCGCTGCTCGAGGCGGGCAACTGGGCAGGCCCAGACGACCTGGCCGAGGTCTACCTGGCCTGGGGGGGGTACGCCTACGGGCGTGGGGTGGATGGGCTCGAGGCCAAGGAGGTCTTTGCTCAGCGGCTGCGGCAGGTGGAGCTGGCCCTGCACAACCAGGACAACCGCGAGCACGACATCCTGGACTCCGACGACTACTTCCAGTACCATGGGGGCCTTATAGCCGCGGTACGGGCCCTCAAAGGAGAGGCCCCCAGGGCCTACTTCGGCGACACCGCCGACCCCGAGCGGCCCCGGACCCGCGACCTGAGGGAGGAAATCCTGCGGGTTTACCGGAGCCGGGTGGTCAACCCCAAGTGGCTTTCGGCCATCCAGCGCCACGGCTACAAGGGGGGGCTCGAGATGGCCGCCACCGTGGACTACCTGTTCGGCTACAGCGCCACCGCAGGGGTGGTGCCCGACTTTGTCTTCCAGGGCGTAGCCCAGGCCTATGCCCTCGACCCCAGCACCCAGGCCTTCCTCAAGAGGGCCAACCCCTGGGCCCTGCGGGCCATCGCCGAGCGGCTCCTGGAGGCCGCCGAGCGCGGGCTCTGGAAAGCTGAAGAGGCCACCTTGGAGGCCCTTCGCGAGGCCCTTTTGGAAGGTGAGGCGGCCTTGGAGGCTCGAGGCGAGGTATGAACTACCCCTTCGCTGCGTTGGTTGGACAGGAGGCCATGCGGCTGGCCCTCCTGCTGGCGGCCACCGACCCCGGGCTATCGGTGCTCCTGCAAGGGGAGAAGGGCAGCGCCAAGACCACCGCCGCGCGGGCCCTGGCCGAGCTGCTCCCCGAGGGGGCTCCCTTCGTGAATCTGCCCATCGGCACCGGGGAGGAGCGGCTTTTGGGCGGGCTTGATCTGGAAAAGGCCCTGGCCGGCCAGCCGGCCCTGAAGCCGGGCCTCTTGAGCCAGGCCCACGGGGGGGTGCTCTACATAGACGAGGTCAACCTGCTGGCCCCCCACCTGACCGATGCCCTGCTGGACGTGGTGGTGAGCGGGGTGGGGCGGCTCGAGCGGGAAGGGTTCAGCCTGGAGTACCCAGCCCGCTTCGTGCTCCTGGCCAGTATGAACCCTGAGGAGGGGCGGCTTAGGCCCCAGCTCTACGACCGGTTTGCCCTGAAGGTAACCGTTGCCGGCCTCAAAGACCCCGCGGAGCGGGCCGAGGCCCTGAGGCGAAGGCTGGCCTTTGAGGCCGACCCGGTGGGGTTTCGCGAGGCCTGGGCAGAAGCGCAATCGGCGCTTCGGACCCAGCTCGCCGAGGCTCGCGCCCGGCTGGGGGGGCTGACCTTACCCCAAGAACTCCTCCAGGAAATCAGCGCACGGGTGGCCGCCCTAGGGGTGGGAAGCCTGCGGGCCGACCTGGCGCTGGCCAAGGCCGCGCGGGCCCTGGCCGCCTGGGACGGGCGGGATGGGGTAGCCTGGGAGCAGGTAGCGGTGGTCTGGCCCTTGGTGCTGCCGGAAAGCCCCAGCCCGACCCCGCCCACCCCACCCTCTGCCCCACCCCCTCCCCCCGAGGACCACCCCCCCTCCGAGCGGGTCTTCGCCCCGAAAACGCCCCCTCACCCCCTCCGCCTGGAAGCCCCGCCCCTCCCCCAGGGCCATAGCCAGCCCTCCCCAAGAGGCCCCGCAGTAAGGGCCATACCTGAGGAAGGGCCGGTCCGCCTCGAGCTCCGCGCCTCCTTGCTCCATGCTGCTGCGCGGGGAGCCCACCGGATAGAGCGGCAGGACCTGCACGCCCGCGTAGAGGCCGGACGGGAGGGCCGCCGGTTGCTGTTGGTGGTGGACGCCAGCGGCTCCCTGGGGGCCCAAGCCCGCATGGCCTGGGCCAAAGGAGCCCTCCTGCAACTCCTGGAGGAGGGGCTCGAGGAGGTGGGGCTCATCGTCTTCCGCGGCAGCGAGGCCCGGCTGGCCCTGCCCTTCACCCGCGACCTGGAGGCCGCCCGGCGGGCCCTGGAGCACCTGCCCACCGGAGGGCGCACCCCGCTGGCCGCGGCGCTGGCCCTGGCCCTGACCCACCTGGATGGCCGCACCCGGCTGGTGCTGGTCACCGACGGGCGGGCCAACGTGCCCCACCAGGGAGGCGACCCCTGGGATGAGGCCCTGGCGCTGGCCCGGCGCATCTCCAGCCCCGCGGTGGTGCTGGATGTGGAGGGCGGCCCTCACCCTTTGGGCCGCGCCCGCCTCCTGGCCCAGGCCATGGGTGCCCAGTACGCCCGGCTCGACGACCTCAACGACCACACGGTTCTCCTCAGGCTGGAGGGAGCGCCATGAACCCACCTCGCCCGCTGGCGGCCGCCCCCCATCCCGGAACGGGCAGGGCCACCTCACTGGCGCTAGCCCCAGACTCTCTGGCCCGGGACTCTCGGACGCAGCCCCACGGGCCGGAGCCCAACTACCTGACCCTGAGCGGGGGGGGATGATGTCCAAGGCCATTATGGTTCAAGGGACCAGCAGTGGGGCCGGCAAGAGCCTGTTGGTCACCGCGCTGTGCCGCTACTACGCCCGGCAGGGCCTCCGGGTAGCCCCCTTCAAGGCACAGAACATGAGCAACAACGCCCGGGTGGGGGTGGGGGGGGAGATGGGCAGCGCCCAGTACTTTCAGGCCCTGGCGGCAAAGACCACCCCCGAGGTGCGGATGAACCCCATTCTGCTCAAGCCCGAAGGGGAAAACCGAAGCCAGGTGGTGGTGCTGGGAAAGCCCCAGCCGGAGCTTTCCCGCCTCCCCTGGCACGAGCGCAAGGCCCGACTCTGGCCGGTGGTTCGGCAAGCCCTGGGGGAGCTGCGGGAAACCTACGACCTCCTCGTCATCGAAGGGGCGGGCAGCCCAGCGGAAATCAACCTGAAGGCCAGCGATATCGTGAACATGCGGGTAGCCCGGGAAGCGGGCGCCCGGGTGCTTCTGGTGGCCGACATAGACCGGGGCGGGGCCTTCGCCCACCTCTACGGCACCTACCTGCTTCTAGAACCTGAGGAGCGCAGACTGCTTCGGGGCTTTGTCCTCAACAAGTTTCGCGGCGACGCCAGGCTCCTCTCCCCTGCCCCTGAGCGGCTGGAAGCCCTCACCGGGGTTCCCACCGTAGGGGTACTGCCCTTCCTCGAGAGCCACGGGCTGCCCGAGGAGGACGGGGTTTTCGACGACAGGGCGACCGGGGAGGGCTTCACCGTGGCCGTGGTGGCCTATCCCCGGGCCTCCAACCTAGACGAGTTCGAACCCCTAAAGCATCTGAAAGGGGTGCGGCTGGTCTGGGTCCGGAAGCCTGCCGACCTCCAGGGGGTGCACCTGGTGGTGTTGCCCGGCTCCAAGCACACCGCAGACGATCTCCGCTGGCTGCGAGGGCAGGGCCTCGAGAAGCCCCTGCGGGCCCATGCCCAAAGCGGCCGGCCACTTCTAGGTGTCTGCGGCGGGCTGCAGATGCTGGGTCAGGCCATCCACGACCCGCTGGGGATAGAAGCCCCAGGAAGCCACCAGGGGCTCGGGCTCTTGCCCCTTCAAACGGTGTTTGAGCCCAATAAGGTGCAGCGCCACACCCGGCTGCGCCTAACCGGGCTTTCGGGCTTCTGGGCAGCGCTGGAAGGGGTGGAGATGGAGGGCTACGAGATTCACCACGGCCAAAGCGGCTCCCTTTACCTCCAGCAAGGAAGCGTACTCGGACTCTACCTGCACGGGCTGTTCGAGAACCCGGAGGTGCTCCGGCGGCTTTTCGGCGGGAGCCACGCTGGACTGGAGCCGGTCTTCGAGGCCCTGGCCGACCTTGCGGCAAAACACTTCGCCAAGGGCTTCTTAGAGCGCCTGCTGGAGCCCTAAGCCTACCTCTTCCGGTAGGCGTACAGCACCCCGGCCACCGCCAGCAGGGCTAGCAGGAGCCCCGGCCACCCCTCCTGCAGCACCGCCGCCCAACCTCCCTGGCTCCAAAGGGAGTAGGTCCACAGACCGAAGAGGAACCCAATCAAGGCCAGCCAAAATTCGCGCAGCGAGGGGTTGGACTTCACCCCTTCAGTGTACAAAAGGACTGGGGAGCGCGCAAAAAGGTATCCCCAAAGGATGCGGTGCCTCCCCCAGGGGTTTAGCATAGGCCCATGCAGCTCGGATACTCCTTCTGCCCCAACGACACCTTCATTTTCTACGCCCTGGCCCACGGCAAGGTGGAGGCCCCCTTTGCCATTCAGGAGCACTTAGAGGACGTGGAAACCCTAAACCGCTGGGCCCTGGAGGGAAGGCTACCCCTCACCAAAATCAGCTACGCGGCCTACGGCCACCTGCGCGAAGGCTACGTAGCCCTGCGCTCGGGAGGGGCACTGGGCCGGAAGGTAGGACCTCTTCTGGTGGCCCGCACACCTTTAGGTAGCCTGGTAGGCAAACGGGTGGCCATCCCCGGCCGCTACACCACGGCTTTTCTCCTGCTCTCTCTCTTCAATCCGGGCTTCGTGCCGGTGGAGATGCGCTACGACCAAATTATGCCCAAAGTGGCCCAGGGAGAGGTGGACGCAGGGCTCATCATCCACGAATCGCGCTTCACCTATCCGCGCTACGGCTTGGTAAAACTCCTCGACCTGGGGGAGTGGTGGGAGGACGAAACCGGCCTGCCCTTGCCCCTGGGGGCCATCCTGGCCCGGCGCGACCTGGGAGCGGAGGCCATCCGGGCTCTAGACCAGGCGGTGCGGGCCAGCCTCGAGTACGCCTGGGCCCACCCCGAAGAGACCGTGGCCTACATCAAACAGCACGCCCAAGAGCTGGAAGACGAGGTCATATGGGCCCACATCCATACCTACGTGAACGAGTTCTCACTAGACGTGGGCCCGGAGGGCGAAGCTGCGGTAGCTGAGCTCTTCCGCCGGGGCGAGGCCGCCGGTCTTCTACCCTCCTCCAACCTTCCGCCCTTCCTCTAATGTGATATTCACACATTTTGTATCCCATACCCGAAATCAGCTTCCCGAAAGCCGCTAAATTATCCCAGGGATGACGCCGGAATTCATCGCCTCCCTGCCCCCAGAAGCCCGGGCTGAAGCTGAGCGGGTTTTCCACAGCTTCACCGCCCGCCGTGGCAGCTACATCTACTACCCGGAGGACGAGGCCAAAACCCTCTACTACGTGGTAGATGGCTGGGTGCGGCTCTTTCAGCTCGGTCCGCAGGAAGAGGAAATCACCCTTACCGTGGTGGGCGCGGGAGAAATTTTCGGCGAAGGGGCCCTCCTGCCCAGCGAGTCCTACGGCGCCTTCGCCGAACCATTGGTGGACAGCGAGCTCCTCTCGGCCAGCCGCGAGGACCTGCAGCGGCTCGCAAGCCGCTTTCCCGAAACCCAGATGGCCTTTGTGCTTCTCCTCTCCCGCAGACTGCGCAAGGCCGAAGAACGCCTGCGCGACCTGCGCTTCAAAGAGGTTCTGCCCCGCCTGGCCAAGGCCCTGCTCTCGGCCATGCGGCCGGGCGAGGAGGGCTTTGAGGTGACCCTCTCCCACCAGGACCTGGCCCACCTGGCTGGATCCACCCGGGAGACCATCACCAAGGTACTGGGCGAGCTGGCCATGAAAGATGCAATTGAGCTGGGCTACCGGCGTATCCTAATCCTGAAACCCGAGGTCTTGCGGCGGGTAGCCTTTTAGCGGTAGCCTACGCCACGGCACCCGGGAAGGCGGTAGAATCCCTGGTTATGGCTGACCCCTTGCGCCTGTTCCTGCCCTACGGCTTAGAGGAGCTGCCGGTGGCGCTCTCCTCTCCCAAAGAGGCCCCCCGCGAAGCCCTGAGCCAGGGGTTACAGGCCTACCTCAGGCGGCTGGGGGCACCAGAGGAGAGCCTGGCCGCCGCCCGCCACCTCGCCCACCCCCAAAGCCGAGCGATTGTCACCGGGCAACAGGCCGGCCTGCTCACCGGGCCTGCCTACACCTTTTACAAGGCCCACACAGCCCTCCGGCTGGCAGCGCAGCACCACCACCCCGATCGCCCGGTGGTCCCGGTCTTTTGGGTAGCCTCGCAGGACCACGACACAAGCGAGGTGAGCAGCGTTGAGTTGCTGGACTTTGAGGAGCGGATTCACCGCCTGACCCTGAACCTACCCCCTGCCCGACCCGCAGGGCGCATTCCGTTTGCACCCCATCTGGAATTGGTCTGTGGACTTCTGGGGAAGTTCGGGGGGCGGCCCGAGGTACGGGCCCGGCTTTGTCAGGCCATGCTGGGACCCTGGAGCTACAGCGAGGTCTTTGCCCGGATGCTTCTGGAGTTTCTGGGTCCACAGGGGCTGGTGGTCTTCGACCCCATGGCTCCGGAGCTAGCCCCGCTGTTTGTCCCGGCCCTCGAGCGCGAGCTGGCCAATCCCTTGGCCTCCTCCGAGGCCATCAACCGCACCGCTCGAGCCATGAAGCAGGCCGGGCTCGAGCCCAGCTTGGGCCGAGGCGAATCCGCTACCAATCTCTTCCTTGAAGGTGACGATGGCCTGCGCCGGCTGTTGCGCTTCCGCGACGGGCGGTTTGACGACGGGGTGCAAACCTACACCCTGACCGACCTCAGGGCCATCCTAGCCCAAGACCCCGCCCGCCTTACCCCAGCTGCGGGCCTGCGGCCGGTACTCCAGGACACCGTTCTCCCCACCGCCGGATTCGTGGTGGGACCGAGCGAGCTGCGCTATGTGGCCGAGCTAGGGGAAGTCTACGCTCTACACGGCCTTACGCCACCTGCTGTTATCAGCCGCATGCGGACTACGGTGATTGAACCACCCATCGCCCGCATCCTGAAAAAGTACAACCTGGACCCCTGGGCTTTTCAGGAAGACCCTGAAGGGGCCTTCAAAAGGGCTTTAGCGGAGCAAGAAGAGCGCATAGCGGCCATTGAGCGGCACCTCGAGCGCATCCAAGGCGAGCTAGAAGGGATACAGGCCCTGCTTCCCGAACCCACCCTGGCGCGTCCCAAAAAGCGGGCCCAGGCGCGAATAGCTCACGAGCTAGAGCGGCTCAAACGGAAAATTCTAGACTCTGCGTTGCGGCAGGAAAACACCATCGGAGCCCATTTTGCTCGCCTCCAGCGCCACCTGGCTCCAAATGCTCCTCAGGAAAGGGCTTACCCCTTTCCCATGTACCTGATTAAGCACGGCGAAGCAGCCCTGAGGAAGCTCACAACCTTGCCCGCCACTGGGCAGCACATCATCCCGCTGTAAAACCCCTACCAAACGACCCGACGACCCGTTCGCGCCGGGCAGCATAGCCGCACCACGAACGGGTCGTCGTCTGTATCTGGGTTGCAATCCCCTTTCGGGGCTTTGGGTTTGCGACCTACGAGTGCCCCGCCTGCGGCGCTCGTTGAGTAATCGTTGCAATCCCCTTTCGGGGCTTTGGGTTTGCGACATGGAATACGCAAATATGGTCGTCAGGTTTCT
>NZ_JANXCG010000057.1 GCF_025060375.1 Meiothermus sp.
GCTACCGAAGAGCAAAACGGGGCCAAACAGCAACAGCGGCATGACGAGGATGGGCAGAACCAAGGTGGTGAAGAGCAACCTTCCATTCTGGACACCCTGAGCCAGATGTTCTCCCAGAGCCTGCAGGTGCTGAGCCGGCCCAGTGTGGCTACCTTTGAGGAGCTTGAGAACAAAGGCACCTTGCGCGAGGCGCTGATATACGTGCTGGTGGCGGCGGTAGTCACCGGATTGCTGGGAACGGGCTCGAGCGCTACGGGTTTCCTCAGCAGCGTTATCGGCACCCTGGCTGGGTTTCTGGTCTTCACCTACCTGGTCTACTACGTGGGGCAGAACCAGGGGGGAAGTGGCAGCCTAGACCAGGTGGCCTACACCTTCGCCCTGTTCTGGGCTCCCATAAACGTAATCTTCTCCGCCTTGGGGTTTCTGCTGGTCATCACCGTGCTCGGTATCCTGCTCCTTCCCCTGCTGGCCCTGGCGGCCCTGGCGGTCAACGTCTACTTTGCCTACCTGGCGGTGCAGTCCAGCATGAACCTGCGCGAGAGGGGCAAGATCTGGCTCACCCTCGTTGCTGCCTTTCTGGGCGCGCTGGTAGTAAGCCTCCTCACCGCGGCCCTTCTGCGCTAGGGTCTACCGGATGCGCAGGATTCTGGCCACCGAGGGCACCCCTTTGTCGTCGATGAGGAAGAGCATGTAGAACCCCGGAGGGGCGATGTTGCGGGCCCCACCTGGGCTGGGCGAGCCATACTGCCCGTCGTAGGGGGCCCGCACGGTGAGGGTGTAGCCGTTTTGCTGGAAGTCCAGCTCGAGGTACCGCTGATTCTGGTCGAAGCCGTGGGTGGGGGCGCCCAGGGCGACAAAGGTGACCTTTTGGATGGAGCGGGCTGGGTCTGGATGGGCCCAGCGCACCGTGAAACGCTGGTTGTAGGCCAGGGTGGGGTAGTCTGTCTCGGGGGCCAGCCCCTCCAGCCCGGCGATGATGGGCCTGGGTGCCAGGCTGCCGTCTTCCTTGAACAGGTAGGCGGGGTAGTAGATTTCGTGGTTTTTCTGGTTGATCTTCTCGGGCCGGCCGTACCACCGCCCGTAGTAGCCCTCGTCGCGGCCCCCGGTCTCAAAGTTGCCCGCGCACTCGCCACATCCCCCGCCCCCCACGGTGAGCACGGTGGCGTCGGGCAGCAGGAGGGAGGCCGAGTGGTAGATGCGCGGTCTCTGCGCCCGCGGGCCCAGCACGAAGTGGCCAGTCCCCCCGCTTGCTGGGCGTTTCCAGATTTCGCTTTGGTAGACCGCTAGGTCAATGTTGAAAACGGTGGCGGGGTTGACGGTTTTGGGCCACCACTCGCGGGCCAACGTTCCGCTCAAAACTGGCCGGGCTCCTGTTGGCCTCCTGCCCGCATAGCCGGGGATGGACTGGGTGTTCTCGCCCCCGTCCTGCTGGCCGCCGTTCACAAAGATGTCCCCGTTGGCCAGCAGGGTGGCGTCGAGGTGGGTGCGGCTGTAGCGCATCTTGGGGCCGGGCGTCATGGTGGGGGGGGTGTTGGCGTTTTGGGCCAGGGTGATGTGGAGGGTGGTGTGGCCGTTTTCCCAGTTGTTGAGGGAGAATATGGCCAGCTCCCCCGAGCTCCAGTCGTCGGCGGCGTAGCCCCCCCCGATGACCAGCACCTTGCCGGGCTCGTACATCACCGAGCTGCCGTAGACCCGGTGGGCGTCGTAGGGGATGCCGTGGCTGGTGGACTCCCAGATGCCCGTCCACTGGCCCTGTCGCCAGTCCAGCAGGCCCTTCTGTTTGCCCGCGCCCGAGAGGAAGGCCAGGCCGTTGGGGGCGATGTGCCACCAGGGGTAGTAGTGCTCGAAGGAGTTGACCTCAGCAGCGGTGGCCTCCAGCATCCGCAGGGTGCTGGTATCGGGGTCGTAGACCTCGAAGGCGTTGTTGTGGGCGGTGCCCCGGGCGTTCTGGGTGCGCACGCCCTTGTCTAGGCCCGGGGCGTTGGCTATGGTGCTGTGAGGCTTGCCCTGGGCCAGCCCCTCAGGGCAGCGGCCGCTGGGGGTGCGGCACCGGGGGTCGGTGGAGCCCTCCACGAAGCTGGGGTTAGGTTTGGAGGTTCCGCCGGTGATGAGAAGCTCGCCGTTGGGCAGTTTGGTCACGGTGGGGTACCAGCGGCCCCACCACATGTCGGGGGTAGTGGGGCCTGGGCCAGGCGTCCAGGTGTTCGTGCGGGGGTCGAAGATGTTGGTGCGGGGGCTGCCCCACTCGAGCCCCAGGTTGCCCCCTGCGGTGAAGAGGCGGCCATCGTTCAGCACGGTGTAGCCCGCGCAGAAGAGGTCGGTGCCTTTGGGCTGGCCCGAGACGCTGCGGCCGTTTTGCTGGCTGCCATTGCCGAAGCTCACATCCTCAAAGGCCCCGCTGGTTGGGTCCCAGACCACCGCCATGGTGCCGTCCTCCTGGCCGGGGGGGTTGTTGTGGGGATCGAGCTCGTGGACGTCGGTTTTTTCACGGTAGCGTCCGATGTCGTCCGAGGCGTACCAGGCTACCACCTTGCCGTTGGGCAGCAGGGCGATATAGGTGGCTACCAGAGGCCAGTTGTCCACCACCGGGCCGAAGCAGCCCACCTCGTGGGCAGGCCCGTTGCCAGAGTGATTGGAGCAGCCCATAGGCACCGGCACCGGGTTGGACTCCACCCAGTCGCTCTGCCCCTGGGCGGTTTTGGTGCGCACCCGGTAGACGAAGGTTTTGCCGCCGCTCACAATCTGTCGGTCGGTGTGGGAAGGGCTATTCAGGCCACTGGCGAGCGGTTGGAAGGCTTCGTTGCCTATCCTGCGCTCGATTTCGTAGCTGGGGTTGGCCACGTTCTGGGGTGGCTTCCAGCTGAGCTCCACCTGGGTTGGCGAGACCGCCCAGGCCATCACGCTTCGAGGGGGCTCGAGGTTGCTCGAAGGGGCAGAGGGCTGTGGGTTCTGAGGGCAGCCAGCCAGCAGCAGGGCCAAGGCTAGGCCAAATAGGAACCTGTGGAATTGCTTTGCGGGCGCTTCTCCCAGCGGCAGGAGGGGTGCTTTCATATGAGAACAGCCTAGCCCTCAGGATAGGCCAACATTTGTCCTTGGGGGCAGGGGGCTCGTGAACTGCCGTGTTGCGCCTTGGTGGGGCTCTCTAAGGAGAATCACGGGCACTTCGTTATCCCCTTTGGGGGTGCGAGGGAAAGGGCTTAACGTCCCTCATAACGGGGTGAAGCCCCGTATATATTGGGGGCATGGTAGGAGAGGCGACGCCCAAGTTGGCCTTTATCGGGCTTGGGGCCATGGGTTATCCGATTGCTGGTCACCTGGCCCGCCGCTACCCCACGCTGGTGTGGAACCGTACCCCTTCCAAGGCCGAGGCCCATGCCAAGGAGTTTGGCTCGCAACCCGTGGCGTTTGCCCAGGTGGCCCAGGCCGATATCCTCTTCACCTGTCTGCCCACCTCCCAGGAGGTGCACGAGGTAGCCGAGCGGCTCCTGCCCTACCTGCGCCCGGGAACCCTTTGGATAGACCACACCTCGGGGGAGCCGGACCTGGCCCGAAGGACCGCCGCGCGGCTGGCCGAAAGGGGGGTTTCCTACCTGGATGCCTGTCTTTCGGGGGGCGTGGCGGGTGCGGTGCAAGGCCGGGCCACGGTGATGGCTGGGGGAGCCCCAGAGGACTTTGAGCGGGCCCGCCCGGTGATGGCTACCTACGCCGCCAAGATTGTCCACGTGGGTCCGCTGGGTTCAGGGCATGCGGTTAAGGCGGTGAACAACGCCCTTCTGGCGGTGAACCTCTGGGCCCTTAGTGAGGGGATGCTGGCCCTGGTGCGGCAGGGAGTGGATGCAAGGCTGGCCCTGGAAGCAATTAACGCTTCCTCGGGCCGCTCCAACGTGAGCGAGAACCTGTTCGGCCAGCGGGTGCTCTCGCGGGAGTTTCCCAATACCTTTGCCCTGGGGCTTCTGGTCAAGGATTTGGGTATTTGCGCGCGGGTGCTCGAGGCAGCGGGGACGCCAGCCCCCATGCTCCGCCAGGTGCGCGAGTTCTTCGAGGTTGCCAGGCGCGAGCTAGGTGAGGTGGACCACACTGCGGTGGCCCGCCTCCTGGAGAGGTGGGCGGGGGTGGAGATGGGGTGAATGTGGGGGATTCTCAGATTTAACCCACTATTGCGTCATAAAGTGGGGTATGGTACCGGGAAAGGTGGCTTGGTGGGGGCGGTTCTTGGGGTTTGTTCTCCTCCTGGGCTTGGCCTTCGGCCTGGGCCGTTGGTCGGCGCCCTCGGAAGGCCTCAACCCGCAGCCCTTTGGGGGCCAAGCAGTGAGGGTGCAGTTTGACCCCCAGCAACCGCTCCAGGCGGCGCCCGATGCCAGGGAGCTGATTCCTCTTCTGCCCGGGCCGGGCCAAGGGCCAGGGACCGGATCACCCCAGGAGGGGCAGGAGTGCCCCCTGCTCATTTACCAGGATGGCCAGCTCTACCGCTTTGAGCTTCCAGGGCAGCCCATGCCGGGGGGTCCCTTGCCTGGGCCGGGGATGCCCGAAGGCTCACCTGAGCTCATCCCCCTCGAGCCGCAAGCCCCACAACCCAGCCCACCCCCCAGGCAGGAGCCTGGCCCCAACATCTAGCGAGGTGCCCATGAGTGAAGCCCAGAAGCCCCTTCTCGAGCCCCAAGCGGTGATGGAAGCCGCCGCAAAACTGCGCACCCTGCTTTTGGAGGTCAAGAAGGTCATCGTAGGACAAGACCTGATGCTGGAGAGGATGCTGGTTGCCCTCCTGGCCCGGGGGCACGTCCTCATTGAGGGGGTGCCGGGCCTGGCCAAGACCCTGGCCATCAAGACCCTGGCCGAGGCCATTGGGGCCAGCTTCAAGCGCATCCAGTTCACCCCGGACCTGGTGCCCGCCGACCTTTTGGGTACCCGCATCTACAACCCCAAGGAGGCCACCTTTGAGGTGGAGCTGGGTCCTATCTTTGCCAACCTGATTCTGGCCGACGAGATCAACCGTGCCCCGGCCAAAATTCAATCGGCCCTGCTGGAAGCCATGCAGGAGCGCCAGGTGACCATCGGCCACCAGACCTACAGGCTACCCGACCCCTTTTTGGTGCTGGCCACGCAAAACCCCATTGAGTCGGAGGGCACCTACTTCCTGCCCGAAGCCCAGGTGGACCGCTTCATGTTCAAGGTCTGGCTAGACTACCCGGCCTTCTACGAGGAGATGACCGTGGTGGAGCGGGTTTCCTCAAAGTTTGAGCCGGTTGAGGTGGTGCTGAGCGGCGATGAGCTGCGTGAGCTTCAGGCCATGGCCGACCGGGTGCACGTCCATCCGGCGGTTACGGAGTACGCTGTCCGCCTTACCCGGGCCACCCGTGACCCCGGGGAGGTGGGGCTGGCCCAGCTCAAAAAGTACATCAGCTACGGGGGCAGCCCCCGGGCCAGCGTCAACCTAATCCTGGGGGCCAAGGCTCTGGCCATTGTGCGGGGCCGCGAGTACGCCTTACCCGAGGACGTGCGCGACCTGGCCCCGGAGGTGCTGCGCCACCGGATTATCCCTTCCTACGAGGCCCTGGCCGACGAGGTGCGGTTAGAGGAGGTGCTGCAGAAGATCATCGCCGCCACCCCTCTTCCCAAGGTGCACCTGGGCGACCCCTACCGCGAGGCCCGTTCGTCTTTGGAGAACCCTTCGGCGTGAGCCCGAAACACCATGCTTTGGCGCCGCAAGAGCAAGATTGAGATTGCCCTGCCGCCGGAGCCCAGGGGGCTGAGGCCGCGCGAGCTCCCTGCAGAGCTACTCAGGCGGCTTGAGTTTCGCGTGCTCAAGCGGCTGGATGGCTTTCTGTTTGGCGACTACACGGGCTTCTTCTACGGGCCGAGCCTGGATCTGGCCGAGGTGCGGGAGTATCAGCCGGGCGATGAGGTGCGTCGCATTGACTGGAACGTGACTGCCCGCACCGGTCGGATTCACATCCGCCAGTACCGCGAGGAAAAGGAGGTCACGGTCTGGCTGCTTCTCGACCTGTCGGCCTCCATGCGCTTTGGTACGCGCCGGGTGCTGAAGGTAGAGGAGGCCCTGGAGTTTGCTGGCGTTGCGGCGTCCATCGCTGCCCGGCACGGCGACAAGGTGGGGGCCATTGGATTCTCGGAGGCCGGGCTGAGGGTGGTGCCACCTGGAACCGGCCGAAGGCAGGTCCTGCGGGTGTTGCACGAGATGCAGCAGCACCTGGAGCAGCCAGGCCCGGGGGGAGGGGGGCTCGAGCGGGCGCTGGACTACGCGGCGCGGACCCTGAGGCGCCGGGGGCTTTTGTTTGTGGTTTCCGATTTTCTCCTGGCCCCGGAGGAACCGGATTGGGTGCCCTTGCTGAGGCGGCTTTCCTACCGCCACGATGTGGTGGCGGTGCGCGTTCTGGACCCTGCCGAGCTCGAGCTGCCCAGCGCAGGGGAGCTGCGCTTGCGCGACCCCGAGACCGGGGAGGAGGTCTGGCTGGACACCAGCGACCCCAGGGTGCGCCAGGCCCACGCCGCTTTGGTAAGGGCTCGCGAGGTCCGGCTCGAGCGGGCCTTGCGGGCTGCCCAGGTGGATACCCTCACCCTTTTGACCGCCCAGGAGATCGTAGAACCCTTGCTCAGGTTTACCCTACGCCGAAGGGGGCAGAGATGAGCTTTATCTGGCCCGAGTACCTTTGGTCCCTCCTTCTGGTACCCCTTTTCTTGGGTTTCTTGGCTTGGGCCCGGCGGAGGCGGCAGCGGACCGCCGAAGCCTTCGCCGAGGCCCGTTTGAGGGCCCTGGTGGTCCGAACGCCGCCCCAGGCCCATGTGCGCTGGCCTTTGGGGTTGCAGCTTCTGGCCCTGTTGCTCCTCCTTCTCGCTGCCGCCCGCCCGGTGGCCAGCCCTCCTTTGCCTACCAACAAGGCCGCGGTGGTGCTGGCCATAGACGTCTCGCGCTCCATGCTGGCCTCCGACCTGAACCCGAGCCGCCTCGAGGCGGCCAAGGCCACCGCCCGGAAGTTCGTGGAGCTGGCCCCGCCCACCACCCGGATTGGCCTGGTGAGCTTCTCCGACGCGGCGACGGCCCTGGTGCTCCCGACCACCGACCGGCGGCAGGTTTTGGAAGCCATTGACCGCCTTAGACCAGCCCAGAACACCTCTTTGGAAAACGCCATCGTGACCAGCGTGCGGGTGCTCCCCGGGAGGCGCAACCTGAAGCCTCCAGCCGAGCTGGCCCCTCCGGGGTCGGGCCTCCCTGATCCCCTGCAAGGGGTCCCGGAGCTGCCTGCGCCCCCATCCGCCTCTCCCCAAGATCTTCCCCCAGGCAGCGTGGTTATTCTCTCTGACGGGGTTTCCAACGTGCGCAGCGACTTCAACCTGTCCACCCGGGCCAGCCTGGAGGCCGCAGCCCGCTTTGCTAGGGAGAGCAATGTCCGGCTTTATACCTTTCCCATGGGCCAGCCGGGGGGGACGGTCATGCAGCTCGAGGGGCGGAACTACTACGTGCCCTTTGAGCCGCGTAACCTCGAGCTTCTAGCCCAGCTCACCGGAGGCAAGAACACCTACCCGCCCACCGAGGAGGCCCTGCGTCGGGTGGTCCAGGAACTGGGCGTTCTCATCCGATGGGAGGCCACCAGGACCGAGATCAGCTCTGTGCTCTCGGGGCTGGCTGCCTTATTGATGGTGCTGGGGGCGGGGCTGAGTCTGCGTTGGCAGCGGCGGGTCCCGTGAGGCGGGTTGGTGTTTTTGTGGCTCAGACCGCCTGGGCTGCTGCCTGCCGATGGCCGCGGACTGAGCGGTCAGGGTACGCCCTCGTGGGGTTGGGATGACCCAGCGAGGGACCACCGCCGGGCCTCAGACCGTGGGCTGGGGCAGGAGGGGCAGCCGGCCGGGCCTGGGTTTTCAGCCTCGGGCCTGGGTTTAGGCCTCAGCGGGGTGACCCGCAAACGAGCCCTGGCGCATGAGGGCCTGGGCCAGCTCGAGCCGCGCCAGCAGGGAGGGGGCTTCTAGCAGGGCCTGCTTGTCCAGTGCGGAGACCCGCAGGTTGACGCACAGGAAGGAGGCCTGGTACAGGGGGTCATCGGGAAGGTTGGCGATGGCCTCCTCTAGCGCCTTGGGGTCGGCCACCCCGGCCATGTAGCTGCGAAAGGTCTCTAGGGCGTCCCAAGCTGCCACGATTTCCTCACTGCGGGCAGCGCGCTCGAGCGGATAGGGAAGGTCCAGGGTGGTTTGGTAAAGGGTGTTCTCCAGCACCCCCACCTCCTCTACCCGGCAGCGCTCCCCTCCCCGGCAGACGATGTTAAAGGTGCCGTCGGGGTTTTCCGAGGCGGCCAGTAGGTCCACGTAGCCCCCCACCTCCCGGATGCCCGCAGGGGTGGCTAGGGCAATCACAAAACGCCGCGGCCCTTCGCTTTGGGCCAGCAGGTGGCGCACCATCTGCTTGTAGCGCTCCTCAAAGATGTAAAGCGGGATGAGCAGCCCTGGAAAGACCACCGTCTCGGGCAGAGGGAAGAGGGGTAGCCGCCTCACGCACTTAGGTTAAGGAGGCGACCCCTGGTTTGCCAACCTTCCGAGGCTCAAGCTCCCCCTTGGGCTCCCTTAACCCGGCTTTGCCGGGTTCTTATCTTTACCCCCCAGCTTCTCCCTATACTTTAGGCATGCGACGCCTCCTGGGCCTAACCATTCTGCTAGCGCTGGCCCTGGCCCAAAGCGGTGCTCAGCTCTACCAGCAAAACTGCGCCTTTTGCCATGGGGAGGCCGGGCAGGGGCGGGTGGGGGCCTACCCTCCTTTGGCCCAGCACGCCCCGGAGCTACTCAAAAGCGCAGAGGGGCGGGCCCACCTCCTGAGGGTCATGCTCTACGGAATGCAGGGCCCGGTGCGGGTACGGGGCCAGACCTACGACGGGGTGATGCCGGCCTTTCCCCAGCTCAGCGATGAGCAGATTGCCTCGGTGCTCAACCACATCCTCGTGGCCTGGGGCAACGATCGGCTGCTCCCCCAAGACCACCGCCCTTTTACCGCTGCCGAGGTGGCCGCTTTGCGGGCCTCGGGCACCCGCCTTTCGCCCCAGCAGGTAGGGGAGGCGCGGGCCCGCATCCGGACCCCCTGAGCCTTTGGGGTTTGCGAGGCGGTAGCCTTTATTTTGTGACCGGCCGCCTTTCCACCACCGACTGGGCGGTGCTCTCAGCCTTGCTGGAGGGTGCTTCCCACGGCTTTCGCCTTGCGGTCTTGTTCTCTCGGGAGGGGGAACTGGGGGATATATGGCGCATCCAGCGCCCCCAGGTCTACCGGGCCCTGGAGCACCTGCGGGTGCGGGGGCTGGTGCAGGAGGTGGGGCGGGAGGAGGGGGGAGGCCCTCCCCGGACCGTCTTTGCCCTTACCGAGGCTGGACGGCGGGCGGCTTTGGGCTGGCTCTACACGCCGGTGGAGCGGCTGCGCTATGGCCGCTCGGACCTTCGCTTGAAACTGGCTTTTCTCCTGCGGCTTTCCCTGGACCCCACGCCCCTTTTGCAGGCCCAACAGGAGCTCTTCACTCAAATCCTGGCCGGCCTCGAGGTTCGCCTTCCGGAGGCCCAGGGTCTCGAGCGGCTTTCCGTCCTCTGGCGCTTGCAGATGGCTCGAGCCAGCCTGGATTTCATCGCCCAGATGATGGTTGAGGGGGAACGCTCTCCCCCGTAGGCTTGTAGGGACAGCCCTTTGGGGCCTATAATCCTCCCACCTAGTTACACTGTAACTAGCTGGGAGGAGTGTATGTCGCGTTGGTGGATGGTGTTGTGCTGGGTGGGTCTCCTTTGGGGGCAGGCCCAGACCGTGCGGGTGGTGGCTGCTTCGGACCTGCAGTACGCGCTTCCCGAGATTGCCCGGGCCTTTGAGCAGCAGAACCCTGGGCTGAGGGTGGAGCTCAGCTTTGGTTCCTCTGGCAAGCTCTACACCCAGCTTGTGCAGGGCTTGCCAGCGGATATCTTTTTCTCCGCCGATGCGGTTTTTCCCCAGCGGCTCGAGGAGGCTGGGCTCACCGCCCCGGGCACCCTGCGGCTCTACGCGGTGGGGCGGATGGTGGTCTGGGTCGCCAACGTTTGGGCACAGCAGGGCCTTGATCCTCGCCAGGTGGGGCCCCGCGTTCTGCTGGACCCCAGGGTGACCCGCGTGGCGCTGGCCAACCCGGTGCACGCTCCGTACGGTCGCGCAGCGGTCAGCTTGCTGGAGCGGTTTGGCCTCGTCCGCGAAACCCGGAGTGTGCCGTGGGAGGAGATGACGGCGGGGATTCCCGCCTACTACGATATCTCGGCGCTGCGCCGGGGTAAGCCCAGCTTTGAGTTTGTCTACGGGGAGAACATCTCCCAAGCTGCCCAGCTCGCCCTCTCCAGCACCAACGTGGGTATCCTGGCGCTCTCCATAGCCCGCAGCGAGGCCATGGAGCGGGCTGGGGTCTATTGGCTGGCCCCCCTGAGCAGCCACCTGCGCCTCGATCAGACCTACGCCATCCTTCGGGGGCGGGACCGGCCCGAGGTGCGGCGCTTCTACGAGTACATCGCCACCCCTGAGGCCCACCGCGTGCTGCGCAGGTATGGGTTCTTCCTGCCGGGGGAAAGAGTGCAGGAATGAGCGACCCGGTCTTTTGGGAAACCCTGGGCCTTACCCTGCGGGTGAGCCTGCTCAGCACCCTCATCCTTCTGCTGATGGGCGTTCCCTTGGCTTGGGTGCTGGCCCACAAACGCTTCTGGGGCAAGCGGGTGGTGGAATCGGTGGTGCTGCTGCCCCTGACCCTGCCCCCTACGGTGCTGGGTTTTTACCTGCTCCTGCTCCTGGGCCAGAACGGACCCATCGCCCAGGTGCTGGGCTTCAGCTGGGCCTTTCGCTTTGAGGGGTTGGTGGTGGGTTCGGTGCTCTTCAGCCTGCCCTTTGCCCTAAACGGCTACCGCGAGGCTTTTCGCGGCCTGGAGCCGGACCTCATCCAGACCGCCCGTACTTTGGGGGCTGGCTGGCTTCGGGTGTGGCTCGAGGTCATCCTTCCCCTCACCTGGCCCGGTATTCTCTCCGGGTCCATCCTGGCCTTTGCCCACACCCTTGGGGAGTTCGGGGTGGTGCTGATGGTGGGGGGCAGCATTCCCGGAAAGACCCAGATGGTGAGCATCTACATCTACGATCAGGTGCAGGCTCTGCGCTTTGACCGGGCCAATCAGGCCGCAGGCGTGCTGCTTTTGATAAGCTTTGCCTTGGTCTATTTGGTGCGCAGCCTGGAGGACAGGTGGAAATCGCGTACACCCTCGAGCGTCCGGTGAGGCTCAGCCTTCGGCTTCATATCCGGGGGTTTACGGTACTGCTGGGGGAGAGTGGGGTGGGGAAGACCAGCCTGCTCAAGGCCGTAGCCGGTCTGCTTCCGGCCCGGGGAGAGCCCTTCGGGGGCCTGCCGGCAGAGCGCCGGCCGGTGGGCTACCTGCCCCAGCACTTTGCCCTTTTCCCCCACCTCAGGGCCTGGCAGAACGTGGCCTTTCCGTTGGTCCGCTGGCCTCGGACCCAGCGGAGGGAGCGGGCCTTGGGCTACCTGGCCCAGATGGGGATTGCCGAGCTGGCGGAGCGCTTTCCCCGCGAGCTTTCGGGCGGACAGCAACAACGGGTGGCCCTGGCGCGGGCCTTGGCGCGGGAGCCCGCCCTCCTTTTGCTGGATGAGCCCACCAGCGCTTTGGATATGGGCACCCGTGAGGAGGTTTTCTCAGGGGTACTGGAGCGCCTGAGGGCCTTGCGAATCCCGACGCTGGCCGCCTCGCACGACCCTTGGCTGGCTCAGCGGGCCGACTGGATAGGGGTGCTGACCCGAGGGGGCTTGCTCCAGCAGGGCACCCCTGAGGAGGTCTTTACCCGACCAGCCAGCCTCGAGGTGGCCCGGCTGGTGGGGTTTCGCAACCTCTTTGAGGCCAGCGTGGGGGCTGTGGATGGGGAGTGGCTTTGGTTGGACTCCCCCCTGGGCCGGTTGAAGGCGCTGCGCCCAGCCTGGGCCCAGCCGGGCCGGCGGGTCTGGCTAGGGTTGCGCTCCGAAGAGGTCTTTACCTTGGAGGGTGAGGAAAACCGGCTGCGGGGGAGGCTGCTGGCGCTCAGGGCGCAGGGGGTGCGGTGGCGGGGGTATCTGGAGGTCGGTGGGGCAAGCCTGGAATTCCTGCTCCCCCGCTACCGGCTGGAGGGGCTGGGGCTGAGGGAGGGGGAGGAGGTGGAGGTGCGCCTCGAGCCGCGTTTTTTACACCTAATGCCGGACTAGGACTGCTTCTGTTCGGGTTTGACCTCCTCCGGCTTTTTCTCCTCCTCGCTGATAGCCTTGCGGAACTCGCGGGCCGACTGGCCCAGCCCCCGGGCCAGCTCGGGTAGCTTGCGCGCCCCAAAAAGGAGCACCACGATGAGCAGGATGATCAAGAGCTCGGTTGGGCCTAAAGGCATGGCTTCCTCCTTCCCTAGAGTATACCTTTTTGGGTTAGGTTTTTGAGCACAAGGCTGTCTGGACGGTCTTTGGGATACAGCAGGTCTGCCGCCTGCAGCGCTCAAGACGCCCCGGTTTAGCAAAGCAGGTTATAATCGGTCTGGCTCGAGGCGTTCCATGGCCCTTGTTCTCTCCCAAACCCATGCCCTGCCGCGCAACCCCGGCACACCCCTTGACCTGGGTATGCTTGAGGAAGCTCGGGTCAACCGCAGCGCGGTCGAACGCCGGGTGGCCACCTTACCCGCGCGCCGAACAGTGAAAAAAGCATGGCAGGCAGCCTGGCTCCTGCACGCCGTGCGAACCCTGGACCTCACCACCCTCTCCGGCGACGACACCCCAGGTACGGTGCGCCGCCTCTGTGCCAAGGCCCGTCGGCCGGTTCAACCCGACCTTTTGGCGGCTTTGGGGGTAGAGGGGCTTCGGCTTACGGTTGGCGCGGTGTGCGTCTACCACGAGATGGTGCCCACGGCGGTGGAGGCCCTGCTCGGAACGGACATCCCGGTTGCCGCAGTCTCCACGGGCTTTCCCGCCGGGCTCAACCCTCATCGGCTTAAACTTCAGGAAATCGAGGCCTCGGTGGCGGCTGGCGCTCGTGAGGTTGATGTGGTAATTTCGCGTCGCCACGTGCTGACCGGCAATTGGCCGGCGCTTTATCAGGAGGTGCGCGAATTTCGCGAGGCCTGTGGGGAGGCCCACATGAAGGTCATCCTGGCGGTGGGGGAGTTGGGTACCCTTAAGAACGTCTACAAGGCCAGTATGGTGGCCATGCAGGCAGGGGCCGACTTCATCAAGACCTCTACTGGCAAGGAAGCGGTCAACGCCACGTTGGAGAGCGGCCTGGTCATGCTGCGGGCCATCCGGGCCTATCACCAGGCCACCGGCTACCAGGTGGGCTTCAAGCCAGCCGGGGGCATTCGCAGCGCTAAGCAGGCTCTGGACTGGCTGATTCTGGTTAGGGAGGAGCTGGGGGTGGACTGGATGCAACCCCGCCTTTTCCGCATAGGTGCCAGTGCCCTCCTAAACGACATAGAGCGGCAGCTTACCCACCTGGCTTACGGCCGCTACGCTTCCATGCAGTACCAGCCCCTGGGGTGAGGATGACCGTTGCTGAGATTATGCAGACCCTCGAGTACGGCCCCGCCCTCGAGGCCGCCGAGCCCGCCTTGGACTGGCTTAGGTCGCACCGCGGCCGTTTTGGCCTCTTTATAGGGGGCAGGTGGCGTGCGCCCAGGAGCGGCACGTGGTTCTCCACCCTGAACCCTGCCGATGGTCGGGAGCTGGCCCAGGTAGCCCAAGCGGGCCAGGAGGATGTGGATCTGGCTGTGCGGGCAGCCCGCAGGGCCTTTGCGTCTTGGGGAAAGACCCCTGGGCACCTGCGAGCCCGTTACCTCTATGCGCTGGCGCGGCAGATTCAAAAGCACGCCCGGCTCTTTGCGGTGCTGGAAACCCTGGACAATGGCAAACCCATCCGTGAGGCCCGCGATGTGGACATCCCTTTGGTGGTCCGGCACTTCTACTACCATGCGGGCTGGGCTCAGCTTATGGCCTCGGAGTTCCGGGGATATGAGCCCCTGGGCGTGGTGGGGCAGATCATTCCCTGGAACTTTCCCCTTTTGATGCTGGCCTGGAAGGTGGCCCCAGCCTTGGCCATGGGCAACACGGTGGTCTTGAAGCCCGCCGAGTTTACGCCCCTCACAGCGCTGCTGTTCGCGGAAATCTGCGCCCGGGTGGGCTTGCCGGCCGGGGTAGTGAACATCCTCACCGGGGATGGCCGCACCGGGGCCGCTCTGGTTGACCACCCTGGCGTGGATAAGGTGGCCTTTACAGGCTCTACCGAGGTGGGCCGTCTTATCCGACGGGCCACTGCGGGAAGTGGGAAGCGGCTCTCCTTGGAGCTGGGGGGCAAGTCGCCGTTCATTGTTTTTGAGGACGCCGATCTGGACAGCGCGGTGGAAGGGGTGGTGGACGCTATCTGGTTCAACCAGGGCCAGGTTTGTTGCGCGGGCTCGAGGCTTCTCGTTCAGGAGGGTATTGCGGAAAAGTTCCACCAGAAGCTCAAAGCCCGCATGGAAAAGCTGCGTGTGGGCAATCCGCTAGACAAGGCGGTGGACATTGGGGCCATCATTGCCCCGGTACAGCTTGAGAAGATCAAGCGAATGGTCCAGAAGGGCTTGGAAGAGGGCGCTGAGCTGTGGCAACCCTCCTGGTCGGTGCCTGAGGAGGGGTGTTTTTATCCCCCTACGCTTCTGACCAACGTGACCCCCAGCGCCACCATCGCCCAAGAGGAGATATTCGGCCCGGTGCTGGCCTCTTTCACCTTTCGTACCCCCGAGGAAGCGGTGCGCTTGGCCAACAACACCCGCTACGGCCTTGCGGCCAGTGTCTGGAGCGAGGACATCAACCTGGCCCTGGATGTGGCCGTTCAGCTCAAAGCCGGCACTGTCTGGATCAACAGCACCAACCTGTTTGATGCGGCCAGCGGTTTCGGGGGTTACCGCGAGAGCGGCTTCGGCCGGGAGGGGGGTAAGGAGGGGCTCTGGGAGTATGTGAAGAGGGCCGAGCTGAAGGCAACCCTGCCCAGGCGGAAGGCTTTGCCCGCCCAGCCCCAGCCCCGGCGCCCGGGGGCTCTTCCCCCAATAGACCGCACCGCCAAGCTCTTCGTTGGGGGCAAGCAGGTCCGCCCTGACTCGGGCTACAGCCGTCTGGTCTATGGGATAGATGGCGCCCTTCTGGGCGAGGTGGCCTTGGGTAACCGCAAGGATATCCGAAACGCGGTGGAGGCAGCCCGGGGGGCTTTTGAGGGCTGGCACAGGGCCTCTGCCCACCACCGCGCGCAAATCCTCTACTTCCTGGCCGAGAACCTCTCTGAAAGGGCCGCTGAGTTCGCCCAGCGCATCGCCCAGCAGACCGGCCAGGAGGGGCACGAGGAGGTCGAGGCGGCCATTGAAGCCCTTTTCTCCGCGGCCGCTTGGGCCGACAAGTACGAAGGTGTGGTGCACCCCACCCCTTACCGGAACGTGACCTTGGCCATTCCCGAGCCGGTGGGGGTGTTGGGAATCCTCTGCCCCGACGACCAACCCCTGCTGGCCCTGGCCCGGCTGGCGGGAACGGCGCTTGCGTTGGGGAATGCCCTGGTGGTGGTGCCTTCCCCGCTGGCTCCCCTCACGGCCACCGACTTCTACCAGGTTTTGGAAACCTCCGATGTGCCCCCAGGGGTATTCAACCTCGTTACCGGGGAGCGCGACGAGCTGGCCCAGACCCTGGCGGAGCACGACGATGTGGATGCGGTTTGGTATGCCGGGCCGCGGGAAGGGCAGGCCATGGTGGAGCGGGCCAGCGCTGGGAACATGAAGCGGACTTGGACGCTGCCTCAGACCGGGCCGCTGCCCGAGGTAGAGGAGGTTCTGCGCCAGGCCACCCAGGTCAAGAACATCTGGGTGCCCTATGGGGCTTGAGCTTTCAGCTTATACTTGAGGGGTGCGCTTACTTGCTGTTTTTGCCCATCCAGACGACGAAATTGGGGTAGCAGGCACGCTGGCAAAGCATGTGCGGCGAGGGGATGCGGCCATGCTCCTGTGGCTTACCCGGGGGGAGCTGGCCAGCCAGTTTGGCGATACCCCCCCTGAGGAGGTGGCCCGTGTCCGGGAGGGGCACGGGCGACGGGTTGCAGAGATAATCGGCGCCGAGCATGGCTTTCTCGGCTTTCCGGATGGCGGGCTTACCGGTGGAAGGGAGGAAGCGCTGGCCGTTGCCCGGGTGATGGCGGAATGGAAGCCCGATGTGGTCATCACCTGGAACCCCCACGATGTTCACCCGGACCACCGCGCAACCTACTGGGCCACCCTTTCGGCCCTTAAGTTCTGCCGCATTCCCAAGCTGGTGGGCCGGCCCCACCGCGAGCCCGTTCGGTTGTTTCACTACTACCGCAGCGACATTCCCCGGCCCGTGGTGTATGTGGACATCGGCGAGGAAGGCCAGGCCGTGGCCGAACAGGTGTTCGGTTTTTACCAGGGCTTCTACCGATGGGACTACAGCCTGGAGGATTTCAGGGCGAGCCGCTCGAGGTGGGGGGCGGAGGCTTCTGTGAAGTTTGCGGAGCGCTTTCAGGCAGAGGCTCCCCTGGCCCATTCCTATCTAGGCTAGACTCCTCGAGCTCGAGGCTCCCTTTGGGGCTGGTAAAGGTGTAGGCGGCAAAGGCGGCCGTGAGGCTCAGGGGCAACAGACCGTACCCTCCTATCTCCCCGGCCAGCACAACCGCGGCGAAGGGCGCTCGAGCCATCCCGGCCAGCAGCGCGGTGATGCCTACCAAGGCTGCGGTGGATGGGGAGGGGACCAAGGAGGGGGCGGCCTGGCCCAGAAGCTCGGCCAAAACCAGGCCGCTCAGCCCACCTAAGGCCAGGGCTGGGGTGAGCTGGCCGCCGTAGGCCCGCACTCCCCCCGCCAGGATCAGAAGGGCGAGCTGGGTGAGGAGGAGCGCCCCTAAAAAGGGGAGGGTTAGGATGGGCGAGGTGCCGAGCTGGACCCAGGGCAGCCCATTGCCCAGAGCCTCGGGCAGCAAAAGCAGTACCAGGGCCAGCACGCCGCCAAAAAGGGCGTGCCGCATCCCGAAGCTCAGGCGCCTGAGGAAGCGTTGTAGGAGGCGCTCGCTTTCCAGCCACAAGCTGCCCACCCCAGCGCAGACCAGGCCAGTGATGAGGCCAAAGAGGAGCTGGGGCCAGGTGAAGGGACCTGGGGCCAGCTCCAGTAGGGGGCCGTAGCCGTGCAGGAGGCCATATACGGTGAACCCGGACAGGGCCCCAATGAGGGCTGGGGCCAGCGCGCCTACCTCGAGGGCCAGCCCTCGGTAGACAATCTCGCTAGCCAGCAGCGCCCCTGCCATCGGGGCGTGAAAGGCTGAGGCAAAGCCCGCGGCCATCCCAGCGAAGGGGAGAAAGCGGCTTGACTCTCCCAGCGGGATGCGCCGCCCCAGGATGCTTCCTATCCAGAGGCCCAGCGCAGCCATGGGCCCCTCCCGGCCCATGGGGGAGCCTGCTCCAAGCTGCACCAGTGCGCCCAGAATGCCGCGCAGGTATTCCATTGCCCGGACCGGCTGGCCTGAGCGATAGGCGGCTAGGAGCCATCCCAGCCCCCGACCTGAACCCAGGTAGCTCGAGGCCACGAAGACCAACGGCAACAGCAGGGCCAGCCAGGCGGGGCTAGGCCCTCGGAAAACCTGGGTGAGCCCGCCCTCTCCGGGCAGTCCTGGGGGCAGGTACCCCAGGGTTTCGCCCATCAGGTAGCGCTCTATGAGCCTCAGCAGAGAGGCAAACCCCGCGGCGAAAGCCCCGGTGAGGGCGCCTGCAAAAGCGCTGTAGAGGATGAGCGCGCCAATCTGCATAAGCGGGGCCGGAGGTCTTCCAGCTACCAGGATTGTACCTGGGAGACCGGGGTTCCGCGCGTGATGCGGGGGGTTTCCAGGCCCAATGTCCGGTAGCCGCTTCGGGTAGCGGCCCGCACCAGCACCCTGGGGTCCACCTTGCCCCAAAGCGCCAGGGCCTCATTGCGTACGTCCAGGTCGGGGCTGCTGGCTAGGGAGTCGGTGCCCAAGGCCACCTCTAGGCCGTGCTTTAGGTAGAGGGCCCAGGGGAACTCGCCGCAGTCCAGGGCTGCGTTGCTGCGGGGGCAGGACACCACCCGGCTGCCGCTTTGGGCCAGCATCTGCACCTCCTCTTCGTCCACTTGTACCCCGTGGACCAGGGTCAGATGGGGTCCCAGCACCCCCAGCTTTGCCAGGTAGCGCACCGGGGTAAGTCCGGGGAGGTCTTGATAGGGGGGAAGGCCCAGGCTCTGAGGAATGGCCTGGAGCGCCCCTCTGCCCTGGGTTAGGAGTTCGGTTTCCTCAGGGCTTTCGGCTACGTGCATCTGGAGGGGGAACCCCTCCTTTTGGGCCAGTTCGGACAGCCTTTTGAGCAGGGGAGGGCTCACATTGAACGGGGTGTGGGGCGCAAGGCCCACCCGCAGCCTACGGCTCCTGCGCTGAAGCCGGGCGACCAGGTGGGCCAGGCGGCTGGCCACAGCCTCGGCCTCCTGGGGGTTGCGGTGAATCACCTCCAGGTAGACCACCCCTGGCAGAGGGCTGTTCTCCACCAGCCAAGCGGCCCCCTCGAGGTTGTAGGCGATGTCGCCAAAAGCCCCCGCGCCGTTTTTTTGGAGCTCGGCAAGCCCCTGCCGCACCGCCGCTGGCGTACGGCTGGAGCGGTGCGCGATGACGTGACGGATGAAGGCAGGATAGGGGCCTTGGAAGCGGGGCGTGGTGGAGAGGTCTAGGTGGGTGTGGGCGTTGACCACCGGAGGGGTGAGGGCTTTTCCCCTGTGGACCACCTCGGCTTCGGGATAACACCGCCGCAGCTCCTCCAGCGGCCCTGTTCTCACCACGTACCCCCCCTGGACCAGCAGCCCCCCATGGCGCATGGGGGTTCCGAACCCGGTGTAGACCACCTCAGCCGTCCATATCTGAAGCTCGTTCAAAAAGCTCCTCCCTCAGCCTCGGTGGGTGGGGCTGGCTCGCAGGGTTGGGCATGGCGGCGCTCCAGGACGTAGCAGTTGGGCTTTCTTGCGAACCCCACAGCCCGGTAACCCCGGGCCAGGTAATGCCCGAAGACCAGCCGGCTGTGTTCCCGCCAGGCCAGCGCCAGCGCGGGGTCGGCCTGCAGGATGGCCCCCCAGTCCTCGGGAATCTGGACCATGATGCGGTTTTCAGAGAGTTCCAGCCGGGCCTCCAGGGGTACCTCTCCCTCTACCCGGTTGACCAGGGGCAGCCCCTCGGTCTTTGGGGGGGGTGGGGGGGCGTACAGCCGCTCCAGCACCCTTGGGCTCCTCAGTTCCCAGGTGGCGTAGACCCGGTCGGAAGGAGCCCCAGCGTTGATGCCTCCCATGGGGCCGTAGCAGTTGGGGATGTAGCGGTCAAAGGTGGCGCCCAGTTTTTGCAGGTTGAAGTGGGCGTTTGCAGCCCGCAGGGGGTCAAAGGTCCAAACCACCCGCTCGTAACCCCGGGACAACGCCCAGTCGCGCTGGTAGCGCTTGAGCAAAAACCCGACGCCCATGTCCCGGTAGGCCGGCAGGACCCCGGCCATGTGGGAGTGGTGGTCGGTGGGGCGGCTGGTGGGGAAGCCGAAGATGAAGCCCACCAGCCTCGGCCTCTCACTCCCCTCTTCCCGCGCGTAGGCCCCAGCCAGCAGGGCTCCTTCGTGCACCAGGGCTATTAGGGTACCCGGACGGATGCTCTCGCCAGGGTCGTTCCAGATGGCCCGCTCGAGCGCGGGGATTTCCAGGGCCTCCTCGGGCAGCTTTAGCTCGCGGATGAAAAGCTCCGGCATGGTGACTCTGCCTCAGCGGGAGGTAAGGTAGGCGGTTTTCTCGGTAATCCTCTTTAGGAAGTCCCGCTTCAGGGTGACGCCTAGGCCAGGCCCCTGGGGAACCGGCATCATCCCTCCTCGAGCCTCCAGCGCCTCCTCAACGATATCCTCCTGCCAGTAACGGCTGGCGCTAGAGGTGTCGCCCGGCTTGACGAACATGGGTAGGGTGGCCACGTGGATGTTGGCTGCGCGGCCAATGCCCGCTTCCAGCATCCCCCCCATCCAGACCGGCAGGCCGTAGCTTTGGGCGATATCGTGGACCTTGCGGCTTTGCAGAATGCCACCTACCCGCGCCGGCTTCAGGTTGATGACCCTTCCCGCACCGATTTCCAGCGCCTTGCGGGCATCCTCGGGGGAGGTAATGGACTCGTCCAGGCAGATGGAGGTAGCGATGGCCGACTGCAGCTTGGCGTGGTCCAGCAGGTCGTCGTAGGCCAGGGGCTGTTCGATGTAGTCAAGCTGCGCTGCGTCCAGGGCCCGAAAGGTGGCGATGTCGTTCAGGCTGTAGGCCGAGTTGGCGTCCACCGTAAGATTGGCCTCGGGGAATGCCTCACGAACCGCCAGGGCCACCTTTACATCCCAACCCGGTTTGATTTTCAGCTTGATTCGCTTGTACCCATCGGAAAGCCCTTTAGCCACCTTTTCCAAGGTGGTCTCGATGCTGGCCTCTATCCCAAGGCTTATGCCCACCGGTATCTCCTGGCGCACCCCGCCCAGCACCTTCCAAATAGGCTGCCCCAGACCCTTGCACCACAGGTCCCAGAAGGCCATTTCGAGGGCCGCTTTGGTCATCTTGTTCCCGCGGTAGCTGGATATCTCGCCCCATAGCAGCTCGGGGTTGGCAAACTCCCTGCCCAGCACCCTGGGCAGCAAGAGCCCCTCCAAAAGGGCCCAGGCCCCTGGGATGGTCTCCTCGCGGTAGTGTGGGGTGTACTCCATCACCGTTTCGGCGTAGCCCTCCAGGCCCTCACCATAGAGGGTAAGCACGATGATGTGCCGCTCGGTCTGCACCCCAAACGAGGTCTCAAAGCGAAACTTGAGCGGCAAGGAGATGAGCCGAAGTTCGGCGGCCTCTATTTTCATGCCCGTATGCTAAGCGACCCCCAGGACGGCTTGTCAAACCGGCCTCCTTGGTATACTCCTGGCGATGGGACGAATTCTCGTTTTTTCGCTGGTTTTTTCCCTTGGCCTGGCCTCTGCCCAAGAGGTCTACAAGCTGCGTGTTAGGAGCTGGAGTTGTGCGTATGTCGGTGGGGCTGTGGTCGCCCAGGGGGTGGTGGAGAACATCTCCAAAAGCCGCGTCCAGGGCCTCCGGGTTCACCTTCGGCTGGTGGAGAAGGGGTTGCAGGGGGTAAAGGGGGTTTCCAGCAACCGGGTGTACGGCGTCAACTCGGCCCCTATCGCCAGGCCCAGCCTGGCCCCTGGGGAGGCCAGCCCTTTCTCGGTCCGGGTGCCTACCCGGCAGCGTGAGTTTAGCTGCCAACTGTGGTTCCGCAACGCGAGCGTGGTGCAGATTCCGACCCTGGTGCCCAGGCTTTAGATGCTGCGGATTCTGGGGGGAACCGCACGGGGAGTGGTCCTGAAGGTGCCGGCCTCAGCCCGGCCCAGCCCGGTCCGGCTGCGCAAGGCCCTCTTTGACTACCTGCGCTACCGCTACCCCCACCGGGGGCGCTTTTTGGACCTCTATGCAGGCAGTGGGGCGGTAGGGCTCGAGGCCGCCTCAGAAGGCTTTGGGGTGGTGCTGGTGGAGAAGGACCCTGAGGCCATCCGCTGTATACGGGAGAATGCGCGCAGGGCCAGGCTTTCTGTGCGCATCGAGGCCAGGTCGGTGGAGCACTACCTGTTGGAAGCCCAGCAGAGGGGTTTGCGCTTTACGGTGGCCTTTATGGCCCCCCCCTACCCTCACGATCTGGTGCAGGCCTTTGAGCGTTTGCGCCAGGCCTCGGTGGTTGAGCCTGGGGGTCTTTGCATCCTTCAGCATCCTGCTGAACTTGTGCTCCCTCTGGGCGAGCGCCGAGTGTACGGCCGCAACGCCCTCACCCTTGTGGAAGTTGGCGGTTGAGGCGGCCGGTGCTTTGGCGTGGTAAGCTACTGCCAAGATGGGGGAAAAAACCTTCGAAGAGCGGGAACTGATCCTGGAGCTGTTCCCTGGGACCTCCCCGGAGCTTCTGCCTCCGGGGGAGGTGCTTTACTACCGCGATGGGGAAGGGCGGGTGCACATCCAGGAGGACCCGCTTCACCTGGTGTTGGAGCCTTTGGACGCCGCCCCGAGCATCACCCCCTTGGTTTGCGAGGCCTGCTTGCGGCATATCTCCCGCTCTTCGGGGCAATTTTTCCGCTTTGGGGTAGGCAACAGCGGGCGCCACTTCCGCTACGTAGCCCTCTGTCGGGACACCGAGCGCTGCTCGGGCTCAGCCCGGCCCGGGCGTTTGAGAGAAATCCTCCTCAGGGGTATACTACCCTGAGCGGAAGCGCTGTGAACCAGGCTCGGCGGGGGGGCCGGGCCTCTTCGTTGGGCTGAGGGGACCCTTAAATTGCAACCGATTGACGCGGCATCGCGAGCATCTTACAGGAGGCCAGATGGCACGTGAGGTAAAGCTGACCAAGTCGGGGTACGAGCGGTTGGTAGCCGAGCTCGAGCAGGAACGGGCCCGCTTACAGGAGGCCACTCGGATACTACAAGAGCTGATGGAGTCCTCCGACGACTACGACGACTCAGGTCTGGAGGACGCCAAGCGGGAAAAAGCCCGCATAGAGGCCCGTATCGAATCCCTCACCGATACCCTATCCCGCGCCCAGATCATCGAGGAGGAAGGGCACAAGGTGAGCGTGGTGACCCTGGGGGCTGTGGTTCAGCTAAAGTCCGAAGAGGGGGACCTAATGGAGGTGCAGGTGGTCTCCCCGGCCGAGGCCAGCGTTCTGGAGCGGCCCATGAAAATCTCGGACGAAAGCCCGCTGGGAAAGGCCCTCCTAGGCCAGGGGGTAGGGGCCAAGGTGATGCTGGACACCCCCAAGGGCCGGAGGGAGTTCGAGATAGAATCCATCCGGCACTGAGCGAGCCCAGGCCGTGCTAACGGGCTGGGCATTGAAAAAGGGGGGGTTCCGGCGCGGTGGGAGCCACCTCGAGCCGATAGTGGTCGGGCTTCTCCAGCGGTCGCAGCAGCAGCCCTACCCCGGCGTTGCCCCGGGCCATGCGCAGTATCCAGTAGGCATCCCCCAGCAAGGAGAGGTTCTCCCTGGTGCAGCGGAACGAAAATCCCATGGTCTCGAGCTGGCGCTGAAGCTCCTCGCGCACTGCCCGCAGCTCCCCTGGGGTCCGGGGGCGGTACCCGCTGTTGGGTTCGTAGTAGAACTCGGTAATCTCTACCGAGCCCTCCTGTATCCGGGCCAGCAGGCGCGCGTCCGGCAGGACCAGCCCCAACCGCTCGGAGACCACCAGGGTCTCAGCGCCAAGGAACACCGGGGCGCACCCTGTGAGCAGCAGCAAAAGAAACCGCCACATACCTACCTCCCGCTACTCCGAGGATAGACCAATCTCCAGCACTGGGTAAATTCCTCCCCCTACAGGTATAATCGGGCGGTTTTGGAGGGGTATGCCAGAGTACAGCGAACAGACTCAGCAGCGTTTGGCCAACCTCGAGGCCCTGGTGGAGGCGGGTTTTGAGCGCTTTCCTTACCGCTTCCCCAAAACCCACGACGCCGCCCAGATTCTCTCCGCCCACGCGGGTGCCGGCCCCCAGGAGGAGTGGCCTGAGGAGGAGGTGCGCCTGGCCGGTCGCCTGATGACCTTCCGCCACATGGGTAAGGCCAGTTTTGCCCACCTGCAGGACCAAAGCGGCCGGATTCAGATTTACCTGGCCCGCGACATCACCGAACGCTACGACCTCATCAAGAAACTGGATGTGGGCGACATCATCGGTGTGGAAGGAACGGTTTTTACCACCAAGACCGGTGAAATTACCGTAAAGGTGCGCAGGTTCACCCCTCTGGTGAAGTCACTTCACCCTCTGCCCGACAAGTGGCACGGTATTCGCGATGTGGAGACCCGTTACCGCCAGCGCTACTTGGACCTCATCCAAAACCCAGAGGTGCGGGAGGTTTTCCGAGTTCGCAGCCGGATGGTGCGCTACATCCGCAACTTCTTTGAGGAACGGGGCTTTTTGGAGGTAGAGGGGCCTACCTTGCAGGCCGTTGCCGGGGGCACCGAGGCCAGGCCCTTCAAGACCTTCCACAACGCCCTGGGTCACGAGTTCAACCTCCGGATTGCCTTGGAGCTGCATCTCAAGCGCCTGCTGGTGGGGGGGTTTGAGAAGGTCTTTGAGATTGGCCGCAACTACCGGAATGAGGGCATCTCTCCCAAACACAACCCCGAGTTCACCATGCTCGAGGCCTACTGGGCCTATGCGGACTACCAGGACATGATGGGCTTGGTAGAGGACCTGCTTTCGGGGCTGGTGGAGCACCTTTTCGGCACCACCCGGATTCACTACGGCGGCCACCCGATCGACTTTGCCAAGCCCTTCCGGCGCCTTGAGTTTGTGGCTACCCTCAAGGAGAGGGCCGGCCTGGATTTTGACCCCACCGACCTCGAGCGCCTGCGGGCCTGGGCCGATGAGAGACACCCTGAGCTGAGGGATGTACCAAGCTACAAGCTTCTAGACAAGCTCTTTGGCCACTATGTGGAGGCCAGCCTTGTGCAGCCCACCTTTGTGGTGGATGTTCCCCTGGCCATCAGCCCCCTGGTCAAACGCCACCGGGACCCCGCTAAGTCCAACCTCACTGAGCGAGCGGACCTGTTTGTGGCAGGCTTCGAGATTGCCCCTATCTACTCTGAGCTCAACGATGCCCTGGATCAACGGGCCCGTTTTGAGGAGCAGGTCCGGCGGCGCGAGGCGGGCGATGATGAGGAGCCCGAGATTGACGAGGACTTCCTGCTGGCCCTGGAGTATGGGATGCCGCCTGCGGCGGGAATGGGGCTAGGCATTGACCGCCTGGCGATGGTGCTCACAGGGCAGGAGAGCATTCGGGATGTAATTCTCTTTCCCCTGCTCAAGCCGCGAAAGGAAGGGCAGCAGGTGGAAGGCTAGGCGCTAACCTCGGCCAGGTGAGCCGCCGCTGGGCGGCTTTTTTGCTTTGGGTTGCGCGCAGGAGACTAAAGTTTATGAACATCTTCATTCGGGGTGTCCAAATTTGGATGACCCGTAGAAGTGGGGCTGCTAAAGTGAACACAAAGGACGGGTAGTTATGCAAGGGAAACCCAACGACCAGATGCCTCGCGCGCGTTTGCGTTTTGCTCCCGAGATGGTAAGCTGCCTCCGGGAGAGCGCCTACCCCAACCTGCGTGTGTTGGAGCAGCTCGAGGGTGGTTACACTCTCGTTGAAATTGAGATTGACCCCGGCAAGCATCCTTGTGGATTCCCCCTCGAGCTGCTCTCCTGGGTGCTGAGCTGGGGGGCTCGGGTGGAGGTGCTGGAGCCCCCCGCCCTGCGCCGGGCCTGGTTGGAGGAGGCTAGGGCGATTGTCGAGCGGTATTGCTCGTCCTCGCCCTTTCCCAGCTCCTTTGTCTTTTGGGCCCACTCCCATCCTGACCCCTCTCGCTGGCAGCCCTTGAGGGAGCATCTGGCCAACGTGGCTGCTCTTGCCGCTGCTAGGGCCCAGCCTTTTGGTGAGGAGGAGAATGCCCGCTTGGCCGGTCTGCTGCACGACTTGGGTAAGTACGGCGACCGCTTCCAGCTTCGCCTGCACGGCAAGATATCCGGCCTTGACCACTGGTCGGCGGGGGCGCATGTGGCGCTTCTTGACTACCGCTCTCCGAAGGTGGCTTTAGCCGTGCAGGGCCACCACCTGGGGTTGCAGAGTGGGGCCAAGGAGAACCTCAAAAGCATGCAGCTGCGCTCAGATAGAAGGGGTTTTCCGGAGAGCCTGTGGCTGAGCGAGGTTAACTTAGGCCTGCTCAAGGGTCGCCTGCAGGAGGACGGTCTCGCGCTGCCTCCACCCAGCGATGCCATTCTGGAGGCCCCCAGTAGCGCTGCGGCCATGTTGGACACCCGTATGCTCTTCTCGGCCCTGGTGGACGCCGACTTTTTGGATACCGAGGCCCACCTGCGCGGTCAGGGTTATCGCCCCACCCCTCCCTCGTTGCAGGTAGGCCAGGCTCTGGCCCGCTTGGAGGCCTATCTGGAGGAGCTTGGGCGGGATGAGAGGATTCCGGCTAGGATTCGGGCCTTGCGTAAGGCGCTTTCCGACGCTGCTGCCGAGGCTTCGAAGCGCCCCGAACGCCTTTTTACCCTAACTGCTCCCACCGGGTTGGGGAAGACCCTAGCCATGCTGCGCTTTGCCCTAAAGCGAGCCCTGCGCGACCCACGCATACGGCGCATCGTGGTGGTGCTCCCCTACCTTTCCATCCTGGACCAGACCGCCAAGGTCTACCGCGACCTATTCGCCGATTTTGGCCCGCACTACATCCTGGAGGACCACAGCCTGGCCTACCGCCCGCTGCGCCAGGAGCTTTCGGACGAGCAGGATGTCGCTGAGATTGAGCGCCGCCTCTTGAGCGAAAACTGGGAAGCCCCCATCATCCTCACCACCCACGTGCAGCTTTTGGAAAGCCTGCACGCGAACCGCCCAGGGGCCTGCCGCAAGCTGCACAACCTGGCCGGGAGCGTACTCTTGTTCGATGAGGTGCAGACCCTCCCCGCCCACCTGGCCGTCCCCACCCTCAAAACCCTCTCGCGCCTAGCCAGCGAAAAGTACGGCGCGGTGGTGGTCTTTGCCACCGCCACCCAGCCCGCTTTTGAGTCGCTGGACGAGAGGGTGCGTCGGGGTGAACCGCAGGGCTGGCAGCCGGTGGAGATAGCCCCTGAGCCCAGGGTGCTCTTTCAGCAAAGCCAGCGGGTGGGGGTGGACTGGTGGCTCAAGAACCCGCTCCCCTGGACCCACCTGGCCGCCTTGCTGGCGGCCGACCCCCAGGCCTTGGTGGTGCTCAACCTCAAGCGGCAGGCCCACGCCCTCTTCCGTCTGGCCGAGGCGCAGGGCTTGGAGGGGCTGTTTCACCTGTCCACCGCGCTGTGCCCGGCCCACCGGCTGAAGGTGCTGGGGGAGGTGCAGGCCCGGCTCAGCGAGGGGGCACCCTGCCGCCTGATTGCCACCCAGGTGGTGGAGGCCGGGGTGGAGCTCGACTTTCCCGTGGGCTACCGGGCCTTGGGGCCCTTGGAGGCCATTGCCCAGACCGCTGGGCGGGTCAACCGGCACGGCCTGCGCAAGGAGGGGCGGCTGGTGGTCTTTATGCCTGAGGATGAGGCCTACCCCGACCAAGCCTACGCCCAGGCTGCCAAACTGACCCGCGCCCTGCAGGCTGAGGGAGGGCTCGAGCTCACCCCCGATGCTTTCCGCCGCTACTACCAGAGCCTCTACAGCCTGCAAAGCCCGAGTGACCCGGAGATCGAGAGGCTCATCCTGACCCAAAACTACGCCGAGCTTGCCCGCCGCTACCGCATCATCGAGTCGCCCGCGGTGAACGTGGTGGTGCCCTACAACGACGAGGCCAAAGCCCTCATGCAGGAGGCCCGCGATAGGGGCATCGCTGCCGACTGGATTCACCGCGCCCGGCCCTACACGGTGCCCTACTTCCTGCCCAAAGGGGGGCCGCCCGCTTTCCTGGAGCCTGTCTTCCTCCGCTTTGGCCGGGGCGAGGCCCCGGACTGGTACTTGTGCCCGGATGAGGCCCTCTACAGCCCAAAGCTGGGCTTCATCCCGGAGGAGGGGGGCGGCGTGGGCCTGGTCATCTAACCCGGCGCCGGGGCAAGGCTTTGGTATGTTTCGCAAAAACGAGCTGGAAGGAGGCAGCATGCGAAGTTTTAGCCTGGAAGTCTGGGGCGAGCTGGCCTGTTTTACCCGGCCCGAGTTCAAGGTGGAGCGCTTCAGCTACCCCGTCATCACCCCCAGCGCCGCGCGGGGCATTTTCGACGCCATCTACCTGGACTTTGACCCCCAGAGCAAAAGGCCCCTCATGTACTGGCAGATTGAGCGAATTGAGGTG
>NZ_JANXCG010000007.1 GCF_025060375.1 Meiothermus sp.
AGGGCCGCCTGCTGGCCCAGGGGGAGCCCGAGGAGATGCTGGAGCCCGCGCTTCTGGAGGAGGTCTACGGGGTGCCCTTCGAGGTGGTTGCGCACCGGGGACGGCGGCTGGTGCTGCCCCGCCTCAGTAGACCCGGCTGGCCTTGACCGCGGTGCCCGAGGCCGTGACCATCAGCATATTCCCCTGGCCCACGGTCTCGTAGTCCACATCAATCCCAATCACCGCATCGGCCCCGCGGGCCAGCGCAGCCTGCTCCAGCTCCGAAAGCGCAATCTCGCGGGCCTTGCGCAGCTCGGCCTCGTAGGCCCCGCTCCGACCCCCTACAATGTCCCGCACCGAGGCCAAAAGGTCGCGGAGGATGTTGGCCCCCAGGATGGCCTCGCCAAAGACCACGTCCAGGTACTCGGTTATCCGATAACCTTCAAGCTGGCTCGAGGTGCTGAGGATGATCCTTCGGCGCATCAGAACCCCCCACAGAGCATACCCGAAGCCAGGGGCGCTCGGGTCATCCGGGGCCTGCTATAATCCCGGTTGTCGTGAGGGTGGCCCTTTTCATCACCTGCTTGGCCGACCAGTTCTTCGCCGAGGCGGGGGTAGCGGCGGTACGGCTTCTGCGCCACCTGGGCTGCACCGTAACCTTCCCCAAGGGCCAGACCTGCTGTGGCCAGCCTGCTTACAACGCGGGTTACTGGGCCGAGGCCCGCCAGATGGCCGAGTACACCCTGAAGTTGCTGGAGGAAAGCGAGTACGTGGTGCTCCCTTCGGGCTCCTGCACCACCATGCTGCGCGCCTTCTACCCCGAGCTTTTCCGGGAGCGAAGCCGGCTCTTTTCCAGGGCCGAAGCCTTGGCCCAGAGAACCTTTGAGCTCGCCGAATTCATCGTGAAGGTGCTGGGGGTAACCCAGCTGGGCCGAGGTCTTGAGGGCAGGCGTGTGGCCTACCACCACGGCTGCCACGCCCTGCGGGAGCTGGGCATTCGTCAGGAACCCCTCACCCTTCTGCGCAACGCCGGGGCCGAGGTTGCCGACTGGCCTGCAGCAGAGGAGTGCTGCGGCTTCGGTGGGCTATTTTCGGTCAAGCTACCCGAGGTCTCTTTGAGCATGGCCGATCAGAAGCTGAGAACCCTGCCCGCGGTAGATTTCCTGACCAGCGCTGACGGGGGCTGTATGCTGCACCTCGCGGGGCGGATGCAGAACCGAGGCCTGGCCTTGCCGGTGCGTCCTCTGGCCTCGGTCTTGTGGGAGGCGGTGGGATGAGGAGCGAGGCCAACCGCTACCCCCAGGAGGCCGCCCGGTTGCTGCGCGAGACCCCCCAGGTGCGCGACTCGGTTACCGGAGCCACCTCGAGCTTTGACGGGAAGAGGCGGCAGGCCTACGCCGAGGTGGAAGCAGAGGTCTGGCGCCGCTGGGCCGAGGGGGTCAAGAACCACACCCTGATGAGCCTGGACAGGTACCTCTTGCAGGCCGAGGCAAACCTGAAGAAAAACGGCGTGGAGGTGCACTGGGCTGAAGACGCGGAGGAGGCCCGGCGTATCCTGGCTGGCATTGCTCGGAAGGCTGGGGTGCGGCGGGTGGTCAAGGCCAAGACCATGGTTGCGGAGGAGCTGGGCATCAACCCCATGCTGGAGGGAATGGGCATAGAGGTGCTCGAGACCGACCTGGGCGAGTACATCATCCAGCTCCTCAACCAGCCGCCCTCCCACATCGTGGGCCCGGCCATCCACCTCAACCTGGAGCAGATTCAAACCCTCTTCCACGAACGCTTCCAGACGCCAATAGATGCCCCTCCCGAACACCTGGCAGCGGTGGCGCGAAGGCTGCTGAGGGATGGTTTTTTGGGGGCCGATATGGGCATCTCTGGGGGCAATTTCGTGGTGGCTGAGACGGGCACCCTAGCCCTGATGGAAAACGAGGGGAACATACGGCTTTCCACCTCGCTCCCCCGCCTCCACGTGGCCTTGGTAGGGATTGAGAAGGTCCTCCCTCGCTGGAGCGACCTGGCGGTCTTTCTCTCCCTGACCGCCCGGGCTGCCACTGGGCAGCGGCTCGGCACCTTTGTCTCGCTCATCCAGGGCCCACGCCGAGAGGACGAGCCGGAGGGGCCCGAGGAGGTCCATGTGATCTTCGTGGACAACGGGCGCACCAGCCTGCTGGCCGACCTCGAGGCCTGGGAAACCCTGCGCTGCGTGCGGTGTGCGGCCTGTTTGAATGCCTGTCCGGTCTACCGGCAGACGGGAGGGCACCCCTATGGCTACGTCTACAGCGGGCCGATTGGCTCTGTGCTCGCTCCGGGCCTGCTGGGTTTGGAGGAGACCAAGCCACTGCCTTACGCCTCTTCCCTTTGCGGGGCCTGCTTCCAGGCCTGCCCAGTGCGGATTCCTATCCCCAAGCTCCTGCTCACCTGGCGCCGCCGGGCGGTGGGGGAAGGGTTGGTCTCTGGGGTGGAAGCGGCGGCCGTCAAAGGGTACGCCTGGGCTGCAACCCGGCCCTGGGCCTACCGCCTGGCTTCCAAGCTCCTGCGGCTTCTACCGGAAAAAGCCCTAGAGAGCCCGGTCCTCCCCTTGTTGAGGGCCTGGACAGAGGGCCGAGCTGGCCTTCGGCCAAGCCCCAGAAGCTTCCAAGAGATGTGGGAGGCCAAGGAGGTGTAGCGGTCGGCGATGACTCGAGCCAAAATTTGCGGCATCACCTGTCTGGAAGATGCCTTGTGGGCGGAGGGGCTGGGGGCTTGGGCTGTGGGTTTCGTTCTGGTTCCGAGCAGCCGCCGCTACCTCAGCCCCGAGGCTGTCCGCCCCATTGCCCAGGGCTTGGGGCCTTTGGTAGTGCGGGTGGGGGTTTTTGCGGATACCCCACCCGAGGTGGTGCTGCGGCAGATGGAGGTGGCGGGGCTTCAGGTGGTCCAGCTTCACGGGGACGAACCGCCGGAGTGGGCCGAGCAGGTGCGCCGGTTTTTTCCGGTCATCAAGGCCATTCGCCTCTTCGGCCCGGCCTCGCCAGATTGGCTTTCCTACCCTGCCGAGGCTTTGCTGGTGGACGGGGCCAGCCCCGGCAGCGGCCAGGCTTACCCGCTGGGGTGGCTCGAGCCCCTTCGCGCGCACCCTCGCCTCATCATCGCAGGCGGCCTGACCCCGGAGAACCTGCCCTCGGCGCTGGCCCTGAAGCCCTACGGCGTAGACGTAAGCAGCGGCGTGGAGGCCGCACCGGGCCGGAAAGACCCCGATAAACTGCGGGCCTTTTTGGCTCAGGTGGCCCGCTTCAATGGGACGGGCAGCCCCTCTGAGCCCTGAGGCTTAGGGGTTGGGTCAATGTTTGCGCACCAGACCCAGCCCAACCGGGGTCAGGAGGCAGGGGGGTGGCCGCACTCCAGATGTGCAGGGCATATGCAGTGGGTACCCCTGCCAAGACGTTGGTCGCTACCGACAGGAGGGCAATTTGCAAAGAGAGAAGGGTTGCTTCCAGGTGTTCGGGGTCTCGGTGCACCGGGGCGTACCACTGCAGGGTGAACCCCTCAGGGCAGATCAAAGGTGCTTTTTGCTGCCATGCTGTAGACTTGCAGCATCAGCGGATTCTTAGCAAAGCCCTTCGGCTAGGGCCGTACAAAGGCCCCCATCATCCCGGCAAAGACAATGCTGGCTCTAGCCATCCGGGCATCAGTGCTGGTAGCAGAACCCGGCCTCAAACTTGAGAGGCGTAGCTCCCGAGGCTCGGGCCGCCTCCATACCCCTTGCGGTTTCCAAAAGGGGTATGAGGGCCAGGGCAGAAAGGGGGATGTTGTAGAAGGGGAGGATCAGGAAAAGCCCCGCCTAGGAGTAGAGGCCAGACCGCGGTAGCCCCAAGGAGGTGAGAAGCTGGTTCACCACCTGTTCCGCCCCAAGAGAACGATGAAGCACCACCAGGCCCGACAGGGAAGCCGGTATGGCATATAGGCTCATCAAAAGGTCGCAGGGTGGTGGTTTTGCCACATCCCGAGGGTCCAAGGTAAAGAACTCTCCTTCCCGCGGGGCTAGGCTTACCTCAGCTGCCGCTACCCGGTTTTAGCGCCTGCGCACATTGTTTGGCTCAACCATCGCGAATCACGGTTCCCCTATGTTAGCCCCGTGTCAAAAGCCGGTAGTAAAGCGCTACTAGGGCCAGACTCAGGAGGAGGAGCAGGTACCCCATGGCGCTCGCCCCCGAAAGGTCCAGGCCTAGGAAGGCCTTGCGGTAGATGTAGTAGCTCACCAGGTCCGTGGCCGAGCCCGGCCCCCCCCGGGTGAGGACGTAGACCAGGTCGTAGGT
>NZ_JANXCG010000018.1 GCF_025060375.1 Meiothermus sp.
CTCCGCCACGTCTTTCGGGCAGCCCTGCTGGCCCCGCTGGAGGCTACCTTTCTGGTTGTCCTCTTGGCCGCAAGCGGTCTCGTGCCGGTAGGGGTGCTGAGCCTCACCCGCACCCTGGTGGATGGCCTGGCCCTCGAGCTGGGAATCGGGGCCTTCACGCTCGAGCTGCTGTGGCCCTTGCTGGGCCTTGCCCTGCTCTTTGCCGTGGATTTCCTCCTGGTTCCGTGGGTGGCCTACCTGTAAGGGGTGGTGAACGAGCGGCTCACCGCCCGGGCGCACCTCCTGCTCATGGAAAAGGCGGCAGGGCTGCCCGACCTGACCCCCTTTGTGGAGGTTCCCCGGCTCACCCCCGAAGAGCTGGCCCGCGCGCCTGAAGGGGAGCCGAGCGCGGTGGTGCGGGAGCGCGTCCTGGCGGCCAGGGAGCGCATGAAGGCCCGCCAGGGCAAGCTCAACAGCGAACCCCTGGGTCATGCCCTGCGCCAGCACACCGCGCTTTCGGCTGCCTCCGAGGCCCTCCTGCAAGCCGCCACCCGGCGCCTAGCCCTGACTGCCCGAACCCTTGAAAACCTTGTCCGAATCGCTGCCCGATAGGGACCGCTCGGTACCGCAAGCAGCCTCCAGGCTCGAGCCTAGATTCCGCTCACCGGCGGCCTGCGGCACTTTGGCCCTCTGATGCAGCGGGAAGACCTTCCCCTCTGGGTGCTGAGCTTTGGGGACTCCATCCGTCAGGTAAGGCCCGGCCCCTGATTCCAAATCTGTCTGAGATATACTCGCCCCATGGACGCCCTGACCCTCTACCGGCAGGGCCGATGTGAGGAAGCCTTCTCCCTGGCCCAGCAGCAAGGGGACATCAGAACCGCTGCCCTGGCCCTGCTGGCTCTGGGCCGGGACGACCAGGCTCGGGCCTTGCTGGAGGCCTGGCAGCCCACCGGCGAGATCCCCGCAGCGAGTACGAGCTCTTCCAGAGCTTCGCCGCCCTCTCCAGAGGGCGGACCACGCTGCTGATTACACACCGCCTGGCCTCGGTGCATATGGCCGACCGGATCCTGGTGCTCAAGGAGGGCAGGCTGGTAGAGTGCGGTACACACCAGGAGCTACTGGCCCTGCGGGGGGAGTACTTTACGCTTTGGAACCTGCAGGCCTCGAGGTACGCCGAAGCGGGCAAAACCCGGTGAGGCCGACCCATGGGGTCGCGCTACGCCGTCCTTCCCCACGGATCAGCCGAGGCCGGGAGTTACGGAAACCGCAGCCGGTCTTGGGGCCAACCTACACCCGGGTCTTGCTCAGCCGGTAGGGCAGGTAGCGGGGGTGCCAGAAGCGCTCGGCCACATAGGCCTGGATGGCCTCAGGGCTAAGCCCCATTACCCGCTCCTCGCGGGCCAGCCCCTCCTGGAGGGCTTGGCGGATGACCCGCGCAGCCACATACGGGCTGACCTCCCGCAGGGCCTGGGTGGGCGGGTAGATGCGGTCGGGGTAGTGTCGGCAGGTGTAGTCGTAGAGGGCGTAGGCCGCCTCGAGCACCATCCCGTCCGAGACCTCCTTGGCCTTGGCCAGCACCGCCCCAAAGCCCAGGCCCGGGAAGATGAAGGCGTTGTTCCCCTGACCAATGGGGTAGACCCGGCCCTCCAGCTCCACCGGCTCAAAGGGGCTCCCCGCCGCCACCAGGGCCTTGCCACCGGTCCAGCGCAGGATATCCTCGGGAATCGCCTCGGAGGCGCTGGTGGGGTTGGAGAGGGGGAAGACAACGGGCCGGTCGGTATGGGCCAGCATGGCCTGCACGATGGGCTGGGTGAAGGAGCCCGGCTGGCCGGAAAGCCCGAGCAGCACCGTGGCCCGCGCCCCCACCACCGTCTCGTAGAGGTTGGGCACCTCTCCCGCCACAGACCAGCCCTGGATGCGTGCGGGGTCTTGGGCAAAGCGCTCCTTGTAGGCCTCCATCGGGCGGCCCTTGAGCAGGAGCCCCTTGGAGTCCAGCACGAACAGGCGGGCCTGGGCCTCCTCGAGGGAAAGCCCTTCCCGCACCAGGCCGTCCAACAGGGCCTGGGCCACCCCGGCCCCTCCGGCCCCGGCCCCGTAGACCACGAAGCGCTGGTCGGAGAGCCGCTCCCCCTTGAGCCGGCAGGCCGCCATCACCCCGGCCAGGGCAACCGCGCCGGTGCCCTGGATGTCGTCGTTGAAGGAGGGCAGCACCTTGCGGTAGCGCTCGAGCACGGCAAAAGCCGTATCCTTGCCGAAGTCCTCCCACTGCATCACCGCGTTGGGGTAGCGCTTGCGGAAAGCCTCCACAAACCTGTCCATAAAGGCAAAGTATTCGTCCCCCGTGAGCCGTCGGTGGCGTACCCCCAGGTAGAGGGGGTCGTTGATCAGGTCGGCCCGGTTGGTGCCCACATCCAGCTCAATGGGCAGGGCCTTGTCCGGGCCCAAGCCCCCCGCCGCGGTGTAGATGGTGAGCTTCCCGATGGAGATGGCTAGGCCGCCAAAGCCCTGGTCGCCGATGCCCAAAATCGCCGAGGAGTCGGTGGCTACG
>NZ_JANXCG010000046.1 GCF_025060375.1 Meiothermus sp.
TTCCGCCCCCCGGGTGCGGACCCGAAACACCCACGGCACGGGCTGCACCCTCTCTGCGGCCATCACCGCCCTCCTGGCCCAGGGGAAGCCCCTGGAGGAGGCGGTGGCCCAGGCCAAGGCCTACCTCACCCGGGCCCTAAAGACCGCACCCCCCCTAGGCCGTGGGCATGGCCCCCTCAACCACTGGGCCTAGCCTGGGCTGTTTTTTGCGATGGGGAAGGGCTGAACCGCCCTTTCTGCGCGAAAATCCGTGGGCCGCTGCTCCCGGGCTGGCTATGCTGCTCCCTGTATGACCGTGGTTGACATAATTAGCGAGTTCGTTAGGGAAATGGAGGAAATCGGCTTCTGGAGGGACTTCTGGCATGACCTGCGGGAGAGCCTTCAGCGGGGCCTCCTGCAGCAGGCCGACCCCGCCCGCTTCGCCTACGAGGAGGCCAGGCACCCCGCGGTGCTCCGGCTGGCCCTCGCCCGGGGCGTTGTGGAGTGGCCGGACTACCACCGCCTTCTGAGGGACTGCTACGGCCACTGCCAGGGGCTGGGGCTGGGGAAGAAGGACATCCACCTGCTCCTGAGGGAGGGTGAGCTGCTCGAGCAGGCCCTGGCGCTCTCCCCCGGCGCGGAGGCCGCCCACTACGCCCGTGCCGTGCGGCTGTTCCGCCAGGCTGGCGGGCGGGATAGGGCTTATCACCTCATCTTCAGGCTGGCCCGCCTTCTGGACTCCCGTCCTGTGGGGCCCCGCGAGGAGCCCCTGCTCCTCGAGGTGCTCCGCGCTGCCCTGCGGGAGGAGTACCCCGATGGAGAGCTGTTTGTCGCGGTGGCCCGGCACGTGCTGGACAGGGCGCTGCCCATAGCCCGCCGGGGCAAGCTTACCCTCACCGCCCTGAGCCGGCGCCTCAAGCCGAGGACCTTGTTCCCCGGCCTTCCCAGGGGCGTGCGGGAGCTGCTGGGGCTGGAGGAGATTCTCCAGGTGGGCCGGCAGATGAGGGTCTGCCTGTCCAGTCCCCGCGCCGCTGAGGGCCTTTGGGCCAAAATTCTCTCGGACCAGGGTCGCCTGCTTTTGCTCGAGCCCAGGCGGGGGCATGGGGCCCACCTGGCCCTGCTCGGCAGGGGGGAGGGGGGAGGCTGGCTTCTCCTGGAGCTCAGGGGTCCGGGGAACAGTGAACCCAGCACCTGGGCGAGGGGGCTGCTGCAGCGGTGTGTGCCTGAGCTGGAGCTGGAGGAGGGGTGTGGCTCAGCCGCCTGTTTTTAGATAGAAATGTCACGAGTGAGCAATCGTGAAAAAAATAACTTTCAACACGTGCAGGGGCCTACCCGACCACTGCCTGCGGGCTTCGCAGCTCCGGGGCCAGACTCAGCCCCTCCCTGCCCCCAGGGGTAGATTCCCTTCCAAGGTCTCCAGCTGAGCCCCGCTCGGGTGGAGCTTGTAGCGCACCTGGCGGGTCTGCACGACCTTGGTGTATCGCGGCGCCCAAGCAATACATCCAGGGCCAGCGCAGGCCACCAGGGTAGCCGCCTTTGGCGGCGCGGGGCTATTCTTCCCCGACGGACCAGACTACGGTCTGGTCGGGACTGCCGCCCCACCCCCCGGCTGTTCAAGGCCCAGCGCCTCCCAGGCCGCGATGGCCGCCGCCCGGTGGTGGGGCTCGCTCGGGGCCACGGTCAGCCGCTGGCCCAGGGCTCCGACGGCCAGCAGGGCCCGGGCCAGCCGCGAGGTCTCCTGCCGCTTCGCTGCCCATTCCATCAGGAAGACCGCCGGGAGCAGGGCCGGGATGCTCAGCCACGAGCCGGCGGCAATCAGGGGCAGCACCCACACAAACAGGTTGGTGCCGCAGTAGGGGCTCAGGACGGCCTGCCTTTCCACGGAGGCCTCGCTGACCTCCTCCTCGCGCAGCACCGCGTGCACCACCTGGTGCTCGGCCCCGTGGTAGCGCCGCCATTCCTGGATGCCCCTCCAGGCCTCCCGGCGCAGCTGGGGATGGAGCAGGACGGAGCCCCCCAGGAGGAGGAGCAGGGAGGGAACCAGCCAGGAAGGCGCATGCTGGATCAGGAAGAGGCTCGGGATGAAGCCGGCCGCGAAGCCCCACCGGACGGACTGCATCTCCCTCCGCTCGTCCTGCGAGGCCCTCCGGTCCCAGCCGACCAGCCACAGGGCCCAGAAGGCGAGGAGGGGGGCGAGGAGCCCGACCCAGGGACCCAGCAGGCGCAGGAAGCCCGGCAGGGGCCGGAGCAGGCTCCGGATCTCCCCCCCAGGGGCGCGGTAGCCCAGCGCCATGCGCCGCTCCGTCATCAGCAGAACACCGTTCCAAAGGCCCACACCAGCCACCAGACGCTCGTTCTCGCTCATAAGGGCCATTGTACGGAAGCCCCGGCCTGGCCGGGGGCCTGGATGAGGGGTAGCAGGGGATGGCCCTTATCCCCTCTCATCCCAGGGGTTTTCCAGGGAAAGGGGCAAACCCCGGAAATGGGCCGTGTTGCGGGTGACCGGGGTGAGCCCGTGGCGCAAGGCGGTGGCGACCAGCATGGCATCCAGAGGGGAGAGGGGATGGCCCTCTCGGAGGGATATCCCCGTAAGGCGACCCCAGATTTCCATCACCTCCCCATCCAGGGGTAGGATCCGACCGGCGAAGCCCCGCTTCACCCTCTGGACCCAGCCCTCCAGCGCCCTGCGGCGCGCCTCGGGCGCCCGCTCCACCCCCTGTACCGGCTTTACCCCGTCTTGGCCCCCGGGCCCGGACAGGCCGAGTCCGATCCCTGGGCTTGGTGGCAGGCTGTGGGTGAGGCCAGCCGGGCGGTGGCGGAGGCTTGTGCCCCTCGGGTACAGGCCATCGGCCTATCGGGCCAGATGCATGGCGTGGTGCTCTCAGATGCAGCTGGAGAGCCCCTGCGCCCGGCCATCCTTTGGGCTGACGGCCGGGCGACCGCTGAATTGCGCACCCTGCAGGCCCTCTCCCTGGCTCAGCGGCACCGGCTGGCCAACCCCCCGGCGGTAGGTATGGCCGCGTCCAGCCTGCTCTGGCTCAAAAAACACGAGCCGGCGCTCTACCGGAAGGCTCGCTGGGCCTTGCAGCCCAAGGACTGGCTGCGGCTGCTGCT